>JBBRGD010000183.1:0-4935 GCA_038241065.1 Flavobacteriales bacterium | reverse complement strand
TCATTAATGTTGAGTCCATGGGCTTTGGCAATCCTAGGAATTATTTTTTTTATTGCTGGGATTTCAATGCTGAAATACCGAAAAGATTCTGAAGTTATTGAAGCTGAAAATTCACACAATAAATAATTTCTTTAAAAGGACGGCAAATTTAAATTGTTCCTATCAGCTGGATTTTTAGCTGTTGAACCATTATCTTCGCAGTCCTAATTTATAGTCTCAGATGCAACTTACCAGAATCAATAAATATTTAAGCGAAGCCGGATATTGTTCAAGGCGCGAAGCGGACAAACTAATTGAACAGGGAAGGGTTACTCTTAACGGCAATGTTCCGGAAATGGGCACTAAAATTGCCGAAGGTGATATAGTAAAGGTTGACGGGGAAACCATTCTGAATAAGAATGAAAAACCTGTTTACATAGCCTTTAACAAACCTGTGGGGATTGTTTGTACCACAGATACGGGTGTGGAAAAAGACAATATCATAGACTACATAAATTATCCCAAACGCATTTTTCCAATAGGCAGGTTAGACAAAGCCAGCGAAGGTCTTATCTTTTTAACGGACGATGGTGAAATTGTAAACAAAATTTTAAGAGCCAGAAACAATCACGAAAAAGAATATATTGTGACTGTAAACCGGCCAATTACCTCAAACTTTATTGAACGTTTGGGCCAGGGAGTCCCTATCCTGGAGACCTATACCAAAAAGTGCCTGGTTGAACGCCTCGGTAAATTTGATTTTCGGATTGTACTTACCCAGGGCCTAAATAGGCAAATCCGTCGGATGTGTGAATATTTAGGATATGAGGTTACTCATTTAAAACGAGTAAGGATAATGAATGTCCAACTTGATATTCCAGTGGGTGAATGGCGCGATTTAACTTTGGAGGAACTGCAAACCATTAATGATATGGTTTCAAAATCTGAAAAAACTTTTAACTCCTCAAATTTACCTGCGAATAAACCATCTGGATTGGCAGAGTCAAGACCTCATCAAAATCCATCCAATTCTTCCGATTCAAAACATTTTAAACGCAGAAATCCTTCAGAATAAAAATATTAACAGATTATTAGCGATTAAACTTGAGATATTATAAGGATATCTTTATAGTTTTGTAATAAATTTAAGCAAGTAATAATCAAATCAGGGATCAAGATCCGTACGAAGCCTTTAGAAGGGAATCTTTGACAAAATTCTTCTACATCGCTTATAATTTTATTTAGGAAATAATCATTAAATTCATCTCTTTAATAAATAATTGTAAGAAGCGCAAAAAAACGAATATTAATATGAGCAAAATACAACCTTTTCACCTTGCTATTCCTGTATCCAATCTTGAAAAAAACAGGGCCTTTTACCGTGAAACCTTAGGGTGTACTGAAGGCAGGAGTAGCGACCATTGGGTGGATTTTAATTTTTTCGGTCATCAGTTGGTATTGCACGAACAACAATCTCAACCAGCCCCGACCATAAAAGGCAATCCGGTGGATGGAAAAGAAGTGCCAATTCCACATTTTGGGTTGGTTTTAGAATGGGAAGTATTTCAAGAATTTGCTAAAGATTTAAGGGAGAAAAGCATTGAATTTGTGATTGAACCATATATTAGGTTTCAAGGTAAAACCGGAGAACAAGCAACGATGTTTTTTAGAGATCCTTCAGGAAATGCATTGGAATTTAAAGCCTTCAAAAACATCGATCAGTTATTTGCTAAATAAAATTAATTCAATGGATACTTTAAAACCCTCTCTTGTTAAACAATTGTTCGTACTTGTGGTTCTTATATTTTTGGGGGTTTTGATCTTTAAGGAAATGCTTCCATACCTTTCAGGAATTCTTGGCGCAATTACCTTATTTGTTATTTTGAAAGGTTTCATGGCAAAACTCGTTCGCAGAGGCTGGAGGAAGTTTTTAGCCGCAGGAACTTTGCTACTGGCATCTTTTATTTGCATTTTAATTCCGGTTGTGTCTATTATTATTATGCTTTCCAACAAAATCGGGAAAGCGGTAGTCAACTCTGAAAAAGTGATTGCAGCAATTAAAGACAATGCGAATAAACTGGAAACCTATCTTGGATATAACCTTAGCAGCACCTTAGACAGTTCCTCCATTGCAGGATGGCTGACCTCCAGTTTACAAAACCTGGCCGGTGGTACTTTTAATGCAGTTATAGCAATTGGTGTAATGTACTTCTTGCTATATTATATGCTTGTGAACCAGGAAAAGCTGAATACTACCTTGAGGTCCTACGTGCCACTGGAAGAAGAGAATATTGAGTTAATTGAAAGAGAAAGCGATATCTCTGTCAAGTCTAATGCATTAGGAATACCCCTCGTAGCATTGTTTCAGGGGATTATTGCCTTAATTGGATATTTGATCTTTGGGGTAGAAGATCCATTTTTCTGGTTTGCGATAACCGCTATTGGTTCCATGGTGCCATTTATAGGTGCTGCTTTGGGATTTTTGCCGGTAACCCTTTTATTGCTGGCAAGTGGCCAAAACTGGCAGGCAATAGGCGTTTTAATTTATGGCATCGTGATCGTAGGGTCTACAGATAATTTGGTGAGACTCTATGTTTTGGAAAAGCTATCCAGCGTGCATCCTTTAATCACCCTGATTGGCGTAATAATTGGTATTCCTTTGTTCGGGTTTATAGGGCTTATTTTCGGGCCTCTTTTAATCTCATTATTTTTGCTTATATTAAAGATCTATAAGAAAGAATATGGAAATGAAGAAGAGAAAATTAAAACAACAACCTCATAAATAAATAAAATTATGTTTAATAAAAAGAGAAAAATCATTGACGAAGATTATGTGAGTGATTCCATCATTCAAATTAAAGAGGATGATGTAAATGTGGTTATGGACAACCAAGAGGAAATTTCCAGTAAAATAGTCAATGCGAGTTTCCTGAAGAAGTACTCCGAACTTGGAAAGGTTATGCTGGGGATGCTCACAGATTACCGAAAAGGAATTTACACCAAAGTGCCTTGGTTTACAATAGCAACGATAGCATTCGGATTTTTATATATCTTAAATCCATTTGATATTATCCCCGATTTTATTCCCCTTATAGGTTATATTGATGATTTGGCGGTATTTTCTTTCGGATTACGATTTATAGAAACTGATCTGCATAATTACCTAGATTGGAAACTGGAATCTCAGGCATAGGAATAATCAAATATTTAAAAAAATTGGCCGTCAATAGACGGCCAATTATGTAAATATCAAGATTAAATCAGGCTGAGTATTTCTTTAGATAAAAATTTCAGCCAAATTTAAACTTTATCCCTACCGGTGATTTTCTCTTGCCAGCAAGGTGTTTTTTAGCAACATTGCGATGGTCATAGGCCCTACTCCTCCCGGAACCGGCGTTATAAAAGATGCTTTTTTACTCACGTTTTCAAAATCCACATCTCCGCAAATACGGTAACCTTTTTCCGTATTTTCATCTGTAACCCTCGTGATCCCCACATCGATAATTACAGCTCCTTCTTTTACCATTTCGGCTTTTAAAAATCCAGGATTTCCTAAAGCAGTTATAATTATATCAGCTTGAGAAGTTATTTGAGTGATATTTTTGGTATAACTATGGGTAAGGGTTACGGTTGAATTTCCTGGAAATCCTTTTCTTCCCATCAAAATACTCATTGGCCTGCCAACAATATGACTCCTGCCAATTACAACGGTGTGTTTTCCCTGTGTTTCAACCTTATATCTTTCCAATAATTCCAGAATTCCGAAAGGTGTGGCGGGAATAAAACTGCTCATATCCAGGGCCATTTTTCCAAAATTTGTAGGATGAAATCCGTCTACATCCTTATCCGGATTTACTGTTAGCAACACTTTCTGGGTGTCAATTTGTGGTGGCAAGGGTAATTGAACGATAAATCCATCTATATCCGGATTTTCGTTTAATTCCTTAATTTTATTCAACAGTTCTTTCTCACTTGTAGTACTTGACATTTTAACCAAAGTAGATTCAAAACCCACACGTTTACAGGCTTTTACCTTGCTGGCTACATAAGTTTCACTCGCACCGTCATTGCCAACAATAATTGCTGCCAAATGCGGAACTTTTTCTACACGGTCCTTCATTTTCTGAACTTCCTCCGCAATTTCATTTTTAATTTCGTTGCTGATTTTTTTACCGTCAAGAATTGTCATTTCAAATTTTCAGTTTAAAGCTTCCCTTTCTGTCAATCCAGGGAAAAAGCTTAATTAATTATATTTTAAAAATCCCCCCTTTGGGGCTTAGAGGGCTTATTTCATTCCCTTCATCATTTGCATCATTTTTTTACCTCCACCGCCTTGCATCATCTTCATCATTTTCCCCATCTGGTTGAACTGTTTCAACAATTGATTAATCTGTTGTACAGAAGTTCCAGACCCTTTTGCAATTCGTTTTTTTCTATTCGCATTAATTAAGCTTGGTGTACTTCTTTCCGCTGGAGTCATAGAGTAAATAAGGGCTTCTATGTGTTTGAAAGAATCGTCATCAATATCCACATCTTTCAGCATTTTTCCGGCACCAGGAATCATCGCCATAAGGTCTTTCATAGACCCCATTTTTTTGATTTGATGTAATTGGTTTAAGAAATCATCAAATCCAAATTGGTTCTTGGCTATTTTTTTCTGAAGTTTCCTTGCTTCCTCTTCATCATATTGTTCCTGTGCACGTTCTACCAATGAAACAACATCACCCATTCCCAGGATCCTATCGGCCATACGCGAAGGATAAAACACATCTATCGCATCCATTTTTTCGCCGGTACCTATAAACTTAATAGGCTTATTAACTACCGATTTTATGGAAATAGCTGCTCCACCACGGGTATCTCCATCCAATTTTGTGAGGATCACCCCATCAAAATTCAACTTCTCATTAAAGGCTTTCGCTGTGTTCACCGCATCCTGACCAGTCATAGAATCCA
>JBBRGD010000182.1:0-4940 GCA_038241065.1 Flavobacteriales bacterium | reverse complement strand
CTCGAAGCTCTTAAAAAAAAAGTCAAAAATCAAATAAAATGAAAAAGGAAAATCTATACTCATTTGGGATGATCGGTCTGGGAACCATGGGAAGTAATCTGCTTCTGAATATTGCCGATCACGGTTTTTCCGGGGCAGGATATGATAAAAATCCCGAGAAGGTTGCTGCTCTAAATGGGCTGGATCAAAACAATATAAAGGGATTTTCTGATCTCAACAATTTCATACAAAGTCTGAAAATGCCGCGTACATTGATGATGTTGGTGCCTGCAGGCAAAATTGTAGATTCAGTAATCGCAGAGTTGCTGCCACTTTTAGACAAAGGGGACGTAATTATTGACGGGGGCAATTCGCATTTTACCGACACAGAGCGCCGTTATAAGGATCTGGAAGAAAAGGGGTTTCACTTCATCGGAATGGGGGTTTCAGGTGGCGAAGAAGGAGCCAGAAAAGGACCAAGCATGATGCCGGGCGGCGATAAGCAGGCCTATTTACAGGTAAAGCCAATTCTTGAAAAAATAGCAGCTCAGGTTAAGGGGGAACCCACAGTTACCTATATAGGCCCGGGAGCAGCAGGTCATTTTGTAAAGATGGTGCACAATGGAATTGAATATGCCCTGATGCAATTAATTGCTGAAACTTACGAGTTATTAAAGAAGGGGCTTCAATTGGATAATGAAGCCATTCATTCTGTTTTTCAACAATGGAACAAAGGCAGACTCGAATCTTTCCTCCTTGAGATAACCCGTGATATTTTTGCTTTTAAAAACCCCGTTGCCAATCATTTATTGCTGGACGATATAAAAGATGAGGCAAAAGCGAAAGGAACCGGGAAATGGACTTCACAGGAGGCAATGAATTTAAACCTGCCCATTTCGGTAATTGATACCGCCGTTTCCATGCGTGATTTATCAAAATATAAATCGTTAAGAGTGCAAGCCTCCGCGATCTATTTTGATGAAAAAGATGTGCCGCTTACAGATATGCCTGATGATTATATTGCAGAGCTGGAGCAGGCATTTTATTTTTGTATGGTAACCGCTTATGCACAGGGGATGCACCTGCTTTCCAAAGCATCTCAGGAATTAGATTATAATCTTGAACTGGATCAAATCGCAAAAATATGGAGAGGCGGATGTATTATCAGATCAGCATTCCTAGAAGAAATTTACACCGCTTTCCAGACAAATAAGCAGCTTGAACATTTACTCCTGGATCCGGCTGTTCAGAGGAATCTCAAAAAGAGTTTGCCGGGAATCAGAAAAGTAGTTTCTGATGCGGCGAACCATGGCTTGGCTTTGCCGGCTTATGCTGCTTCATTGAGTTATTTTGACAGCTTCCGAAGCAAAAAATTACCGGCAAATCTCATTCAGGCTCAGCGCGATTATTTTGGAGCTCACACTTACGAACTTATTGGTGAGAAAGGTGTTTTTCATACCGAATGGCAATCTGAAGTGAAGAAAAAATGGCCTTATCCAATTAAATGATCAAATAAAGTGAACAGGATATTATAAATTTTAAAACCAGATTGGCTTATGGAAGCAACTATAAAATCACAACCAACTATTTTCATCATTTTTGGTGCAACAGGGGATTTAAATGCGCGTAAGATATCCCCTGCCCTATATAATTTATTTTTAGATAACTGGTTGTCAGATAATTTTGCCATAATTGGCACTTCCAGAACCGAGTTATCAGATGACGAGTTCAGGAAAGATTTATTAGATAATATAAATCAATTTTCAAGAAAAGGGAAAGCTGAAAAAAAGAAATGGACAGAATTTTCAGAACATATTTTTTATCAGGCTGCCGATTTAAATGACTCAAAAATATATAAGGAAATTGCAACCCGGATACTCCATTATAAAAAGGAATGGAAACAGGAACCGAATATAATTTATTATATGGCGGTATCACCCAAGTTATTTTCGGTTATCGCAGAAAATATATCTAATAATAAACTGGCTGATAACCCCGATACTACACGCATCGTTGTTGAAAAACCTTTCGGTCATGACCTTGAATCGGCGAAATCATTAAACAAGCAATTATGCGGTATTTTTCAGGAAAAACAGATTTACCGCATAGATCACTATCTGGGTAAGGAAGCTGTTCAGAATATCATGGCTTTTCGCTTTGCAAATTCTATTCTTGAGCCTATCTGGAGTCGAAATTATATTGAGTATGTACAGATCTCCGTAACGGAACAATTAGGGGTAGGTGAACGTGGAGACTTTTATGAGAGCGCCGGAGCTCTGCGGGACATGGTTCAAAATCACGTGTTGCAGTTGCTTTGCCTAGTCGCCATGGAAACGCCCATAAACTTTGAAGCGGAAGAGGTACGCAACCGAAAAGTAGATGTGTTAAGGGCTATTCGAAAATTTAATCCCGAAGACCTTCGGAAACAGGCTGTTAGAGGACAATACGGCAAAGGATGGATTGAAGGTGAGGAGGTACCCGGTTACAGGGAGGAAGCTAGTGTAGATGCACAATCCAATACGGAAACCTTTGCTGCCATAAAATTCTTTGTCGACAACTGGCGCTGGAATGGGGTACCATTTTATGTGCGCACCGGCAAACGCTTAAATAAGTCTTCTTCAGTTATCACTTTTCAATTCCGGGATGTTCCGCATTTGGTATTCCCCGCTGAAGCAACAGATAACTGGCAACAAAACAGGCTCATCTTCAGCATACAGCCAGAAATGAGCATTCGCCTGCAACTGCAAGCCAAAAGACCCGGTTTAGAAATGGTCTTAAATACGGTTGATCTGGTATTTAACTATGCAGGTACTTATAAGGTTGAAACTCCCGAGGCTTATGAAACCTTACTATTAGAGATTATGACCGGAGACCAGACCCTTTTCATGCGTGCCGATCAAGTGGAAGAAGCTTGGGAAATACTGATGCCCATCATAAATTCCTGGGAATCTAAAAAAAGCATGAACTTTCCAAACTATGCCCCAGGTTCATGGGGACCCGAAATTGCCGAAGCACTCATAGCCCAGGATGGTTTTCATTGGGTTAGCCTGCCCATCGAGAAAAAAACAAAAAAAAGATGAGCTTTCATATCTTAAAAACAATACCAGAATTGATCAAAGCAATTGCCGGGCACTTTATAAGTTTAGGTAAAGATGCTATTGCATCCAGGGGAGAATTTAATGTTGTTTTATCAGGAGGGAGTTCTCCTAAAAAATTATATGAGCTATTGGCATCTCCCGAATATAGGGAACAGGTAAACTGGAAAAAGGTCAATTTTTTCTTTGGCGATGAACGATATGTACCTGCAACAGATTCGGAAAATAATGCATACATGGTTAAAAAAACACTTTTCAATCCTTTAAACATTTCGCAATCCAATATTTTCCCAATCAATACATCCCTTTCACCGCAGGAATCAGCAAAAAGCTATACCACAATTATTAGCGAACATCTTCACAGACAGGAACTTCAGTTTGACCTGATCCTTTTAGGTTTAGGAGATAATGCACATACAGCTTCATTATTTCCATACACTCCAGTTCTAACTGACAAATCGGCCTCTGTACAAGCCGTATTCCTAGAAGGACAAAAAAATTTCCGCATCACCATGACCGCACCACTTATCAATCAAGCCCGGAATATCGCATTTCTTGTTTATGGGCAGGAAAAAGCTGAAGCTGTACATCAGGTATTGGAAAATGCATTTGATCCGGAAAAATATCCGGCTCAACTTATAAATCCGGTGAAAGGAGAACTACATTGGTTTTTAGATGAAGCTGCCGCATCTCTTTTGGAGAGATGATATTAAACTGCTGAATTAATTAAATTTAACTAAACTTAAAAAATAATATAATGTTACCAAAAACAGATCCCACAAAAACTTCTGCCTGGAAGAAACTCAATGCTCATTATGCCGATATGAAAACGGTTCAAATGAAAACACTTTTTGATAATGATCCTGAAAGATTTGAGAAAATGTCAATTCAGTTCAATGACCTTATTTTTGATTATTCAAAAAATATCTTGACTGCCGAAACACAGAAATATCTCCTGGAACTGGCTGCTGAATGTCATTTAAAACCTGCAATTGAAGCGATGTTTAACGCTGAAAAAATAAACGAAACTGAAAACCGGGCAGTTTTGCATACAGCATTGAGAAATTTTTCGAAAACATCAATTACTGTAGATGGTGAGAATGTAATGCCTGAAATAAAAAAGGTCCGCCAGCAAATGAAAATATTTTGTGAAAAAATTCACAGTGGAGAATGGAAGGGATATACGGGAAAAAAAATAAAACACATTGTCAATATTGGCATTGGAGGCAGTGACCTTGGGCCGGTTATGGTTACTGAAGCGCTCCGCCCCTATTGGATGAAAGGAATTCAGGCTCATTTTGTTTCCAATGTGGATGGAACCGATATAGTTGAAACCCTGAAAGATCTGGATGCCGGAGAAACACTTTTTCTAATCGCTTCAAAGACATTTACAACCCAGGAAACACTTACCAACGCACAGACAGCCCGGAAATGGTTTTTAGAATCGGCAGAAGATGAAAAGTATATTGCAACTCATTTTGTAGCCTTATCTACCAACGAAAAAGATGTGGTCAGATTTGGAATTGCACCCGAAAATATGTTTGTTTTTTGGGATTGGGTTGGTGGGCGTTACAGTTTGTGGAGCAGTATCGGATTATCCATAGCGCTTACCATAGGATATGATAATTACGAGCAATTACTGAAAGGCGCAAACGAAAGTGATACACATTTCAGGAATACTGCTTTTGAAAATAACATTCCTGTACTCATGGCTCTAATTGGTTTATGGTACACAAACTTTTTTGGTGCAAAAACCGAAGCTATCCTTCCTTACGACCAATATATGCACCGCTTCCCCGCCTATTTTCAGCAGGGCAATATGGAGAGCAACGGGAAGCATACAGATAGAAATGGAAAGGATGTCAC
>JBBRGD010000181.1:0-4949 GCA_038241065.1 Flavobacteriales bacterium | reverse complement strand
TATTTATAGTAACACGCATAGTGATGGATATAGGGACAATAATGAATATGACAGACAGACTATAACTATAAGCACCAATCATTTTCTTAATGAAAAAGACGACCTGTCATTTTTGGTTAGCTATGTTGATTTAAAGGCCTTTATTCCAAGTTCCTTAAACGAAAACACTTATTTAAACAATCCCTCTTCTGCTGCTTTTACCTGGAAACAATCTAAAGGTTATGAAGATTCGCAACGTGGTATTTTTGGGGTTTCGTGGAATCATCAATATCACAAGGATTTAAAACAAAGTACAAGTGTGTTTACTTCCTTTAGAAATAGCTATGAACCAAGACCTTTTGATATTTTAGATGAAAATGTATTCGCTCTAGGGATTAGAAGTAGGCTTATTGGACATACTAATTTTTTTGAAAAAAATCTAGATTGGACCATTGGCGGCGAATTTTTTAGGGATAATTATAAATACGGAACTTTTGAAAACTTGTATCAAGATTATCCAGAAGGCACAGGAAGTGTTGAAGGTGTCCCCTTATCCAATTTCAAAGAAAAAAGGTCGTATTCCAATTTTTTCTTTGAAACCATTTATAGCTTATCAGAAAAGACGACGGTTTCTCTTGGCTTAAATTACAATCAAACATCTTATGATTTAAATGACAGATTTCTTGTGTCCGCAGAAAACCCAGATCAGTCTGGCTCCTTTAAGTTTAAAGACATTCTGTCTCCTAAATTAGGAGTTTCATACCTAATTTCTGAAAATATAGCCCTTTATTCAAACATAAGCCATGGATTTTCACCCATAACACTTGCAGAAACATTGTTACCCGACGGCCAAATAAACAAAAACCTGAAACCTGAAACTGGCTGGAATTTTGAAATTGGCACCAGAGGTTCTATCATTCAAAATAAATTACTTTTCAACTTGGCGGTTTACCGCTTAGATATTAAAAATCTTTTAGTTTCAAGAAGAACTGCTTTAGATCAATATATTGGCATCAATGCTGGACGCACCCAACATGACGGTTTAGAGCTAACCTTAAATTATAATCTGTTTAACAAGGGAAATTTTTCTTTAGGTTCTTTTGTGAGCTATACATTGAACGACTATACTTTCAAAGAGTTTATTGATGATGATGATAATTTTTCTGGAAATGACCTGACAGGTGTGCCCAAAGATGTTTTTAATACAGGTATGGATTTTGATTCAAAAATAGGCTTTTATGGAACTTTTAATTTTCAATATGTTGGCAGTATGCCTATAACAGATAGTAATAGTTTGTTTTCTGATAGTTATAAATTAGTCAACTTAAAAATTGGTTATAAAATTCATTTAAATGAAAAACTGAGTTGTAATGTATTCTATGGATTGGATAATATTTTTGATGAAAAATATGCTTCACAGATTCTAATAAACGCCGCTGGTTTTGGTGGAAGTGCCCCAAGATATTATTACCCAGGTAATCCTGTAAATTATTATACTGGAGTTAATATCAATTATAATTTTTAAATAAAATGATTAATTTTAAATCGTAAAAAAATTACAAAAACCTGCACTCAATATATAAAAAAAAGGTTTTTAAAAGGGAGAAGTTGGGAAAAATCCAATTTTGATACCTCAAATAATGATGTTAATATTTCCAAAGAAACTTATGGCCGGGGATGGGAGAAATACCTAAAATAATCCGGTTATGGAAGTTGAAGCGACAGCAGTGCAAAAATAATGTTATCAATCTTGAAATTATTCAATAACATTTAAAAATTCTTTTAATTTAAAAAGCAACCCCCGGCATTTGAAAGGAATAATTAACTTTGTCGCAAACTTTTCGACTTATGCTAATTATTGGAATTGCCGGTGGTACCGGGAGCGGAAAAACCACCGTTGTAAGCCAGATTATTGAACAATTGAAAAACGAAGAAGTCGATGTGATCTCACAGGACTCTTACTATCAGGACACCAGCCATTTGCCAATAGAAGAACGCAAAAAAATCAATTTTGATCACCCAAAATCCATTGATTTTGATCTGTTGGTTTCGCATCTCAAGGATCTGAAAGCGGGAAAAACCGTTCAACAACCCGTTTATTCCTTTATAGATCACAACCGAACAAGTGAAACCATAACGATCCACCCCAGGAAGGTTATCATAGTTGAAGGAATCCTGATCCTAACACATTCAGACGTCAGGGCGATGTTCGATATAAAAATATACGTTCATGCCGATAGCGATGAGCGTCTGATCCGAAGATTGAAAAGGGATATCAATGATCGCGGGCGCGATCTGGAAGAGGTCTTGTGGCGATACCAAACCACCCTAAAACCTATGCACCAGGAGTTTATAGAGCCCACTAAAGAATTTGCCGATATCATCATTCCAACCAACCGGCCCAACAATGTGGCCGTAGATATTGTTCAAACCATTATCAAAGACAGATTGACCTAATTTTGTATCTTTAGACAAAATGAACGAAAGCCCGGATCGGGCATAAATTAAAATAGCGAAAGCCATAGTACATACTATTGACAGATAAAATTAAAGTTAAATGAGGTTAAAAGAGCTCCGCCGCAAAAGATGGTTTAAAATAGTCAGCAACAAATACGTGTTGCTTTTGCTGATCTTTGCTTTCTGGATGTTCTTTTTAGACAGCAATTCCTGGTTTATCCATCACGAACTCAATGAGGAAATTGATGAATTGGAAACCAATAAAGAATATTATCAGAAAGAGATCGCCAAAGACAAATCTGCCATCGAAAAATTAAACGATTCCTTTGAAATGGAAAGTTTTGCAAGGCAACAATATTATATGAAACGGGCCGACGAAGATATTTTTATCATCCAATACGATACCATAGATTGAACAGGGATTTAAATTGATGATTTTCGAAACCTTTCATTTAAAAAATAAGATAAAATGAGTCAGGATTTATTTCAGGAATTTGAAGCAGTAAAGTCAAAACAGTGGAAGCAAAAGATCCAATTCGATTTAGAAGGTGAAGATTACAACGAAAAACTTGTTTTTAAAAGCCGCGATGGCATCGATGTAAAACCGTTCTACAACGCCGAAGATATTTCGGAAACCACTCAGGTCCAATCTCCTAAAAACTGGGAGATCTGCGGGAAAATATATGTGGTTTCCGCAGAAAAAAGTAATCAAAATGCACTTAAAAGCTTGAAAAATGGAGCTGAAAGCCTTTGGTTTATAATCCCTTCGGAAAAAACCAATATTAAAAACCTCCTTCAAAATATACCTTTAGAAAAAACCCCGATCTATCTGGGTTTTGAATTCCTTTCTGATGAATTTATTCAGAACATAAATCAATTTCTAACCGGCAAAAAACACAAAATAAGACTTCAGCTCGATATAGTCGGGAATTTGGCACGATCTGGGAATTGGTACCAAAACCTGAACCAGGACCATAAAAATTTAGGCAACATAGTATTTGGGGCTAAAGATTTTAAATCGGTACTGAGTGTTGACGCGACCTTATACCAGAATGCAGGAGCAACCATTCCCCAGGAGTTGGCTTATGCCCTCGCCCACGCCAACGAATATTTAAACCATTTTGACACTTCAAAAGAGAGTTTAGCCGATTTTGAAATGCAGTTTTTAACCGCATCCGGCTCTAATTATTTTTTTGAAATTGCTAAAATACAAGCATTAAGGCTACTTTATGCGAGTTTGGCTTCAGAATATAATCTGCCCGAAACCTGTCACATCCTCGCCCAACCCACAAAACGGGATAAAACATTATACGATTACAACGTGAATTTGCTGCGTACAACCGGCCAAAGTATGAGTGCCATTCTTGGAGGTGTCAATTCAGTTTACAATCTGCCTTACGATTCAATTTATCATAAAAACAACGAGTTTGGAGACAGGATCGCCCGAAATCAGCTTTTGGTTTTAAAATATGAAAGCTATTTTGACAAGGTTTCCAATGCGGCTGAAGGAGCCTATTATATTGAAAGCCTGACCGCACAATTTGCAGAAAAAGCGCTGGAAATATTCAAGGAAATAGAACAAGGCGGCGGATTTTTAAAACAACTTAAGGAGGGAATTATTCAGCAAAAAATTTCTGAAAGCGCAAAAAAAGAGCAGGAACAATTCAATAAAGGCGAATTGATCCTGATAGGGACCAATAAGCATAAAAACCCGGAGGATAAGATGAAAAACAATCTGGAGCTTTATCCGTTTCTGAAAATGAATCCGCGAAAAACTCTGATTTCTCCCATTCTGGAAAGGCGTTTGTCAGAAAAACTGGAACAGGAACGAATTGAAAAGGAGTAATCTCTGAAATTATTATTTTCAGGATTACTATTCATCATAAAATATCAACGCTGAAATTAATTTGGCAGGAAGAATTCAGAAGCAATGCAAAGAAAAAATCTTCAGCAGCTCACTTTAAAAAGATCAGTTTTCCAAAAAGCCGATGGACAACAAATTGATCAAAATTTTGCCACAGCTGAGGGAATTGACCTGAAGCAGGTTTATTCAGAAGAAGACATAAAAGACGCCGGTCATTTAAATTTTGCAGCCGGGATCCCACCTTACCTTCGTGGGCCTTACAGCACAATGTATGTTAGCCGGCCGTGGACCATCCGCCAATACGCCGGATTTTCTACGGCAGAGGAAAGCAATGCGTTTTACAGAAGAAATTTGGCCGCCGGGCAAAAAGGATTATCAGTTGCCTTTGATTTGCCAACCCACCGAGGCTACGACAGTGATCACGAACGCGTGTTAGGAGACGTTGGAAAAGCGGGGGTTGCCATAGATTCGGTAGAAGACATGAAGGTTTTATTCGACCAGATTCCCTTGGGTGAAATGTCGGTTTCAATGACGATGAATGGCGCGGTATTGCCCATTATGGCATTTTTTATAGTTGCGGCAGAAGAACAGGGGGTAAAACCCGAACAACTTTCAGGAACCATTCAAAATGATATTTTAAAGGAGTTCA
>JBBRGD010000180.1:0-4995 GCA_038241065.1 Flavobacteriales bacterium | reverse complement strand
GAAACAAGAAAATAACAACCTCTTTGGAATGCGCATACCACTTCAAGACCATTCCAATAAGAAACTAGGATTGAAACAATGAAACAGGCAACAAAAACAGAAAATGCTTAAAGCTTCAAGACCATTCCAATAAGAAACTAGGATTGAAACTTATTTCTGGAATAGTACTCATTATAAATATTTTGACTTCAAGACCATTCCAATAAGAAACTAGGATTGAAACTCTCCAGGTGATATTGTTGAGTTAAAGAATGACGAAACTTCCAGACCATTCCAATAAGCAACTAGAATTTAAATGTTTCATCAATTCCTTAGAATAGGGGAGTGCAAAAATTTCAAGATAAAGATCAATCCCGGGAATTTTTTCAGAAATCCTCCAACAACCAAAAAACCCCGTTTCCAACTTGGAAACGGGGTTTTGAGCTTATATTTGGCTGTGGAGGTATGTTACATCATACCACCCATTCCGCCGCCACCCATTCCGGCACCGCCAGCTGGGTTATCTTCCTTGATGTCTACAAGGGCACACTCGGTAGTAAGTATCATCCCTGCGATAGAAGCAGCATTTTCAAGAGCGATCCTGGTTACTTTCTTAGGATCGATAATACCTGCTTTTAGCATATCGACAAAAGTGTTGGTTTTGGCATCGTAACCAAAGTTGCTCTTGCCTTCCATTACTTTATTGATTACTACTGAACCTTCACCGCCTGCGTTTTCAACAATGATGCGCAAAGGAGCTTCAATAGCACGGTTTACGATTTGAATTCCGGTTGCTTCATCGGCATTTACAGATTCAAGCTTTACAAGCACCTCTTTTGCGCGTACCAGTGCAACTCCACCTCCGGCAACAATTCCTTCTTCAATTGCGGCACGGGTAGCGTTAAGCGCATCGTCTACACGGTCTTTTTTCTCTTTCATTTCAACTTCTGAAGGAGCACCTACATAAAGTACGGCAACTCCCCCGGCCAATTTAGCCAATCGTTCCTGAAGTTTTTCCTTGTCGTAATCGGATGTGGTAGTCTCGATTTGAGCTTTGATCTGGCTTACGCGTTCTTTGATAGCAACATTGTCACCTGCTCCGTTTACAATTGTTGTATTGTCCTTATCAATAGCGATTTTTTCAGCAGTACCTAATTGTTCAAGAGTGGCATTTTCCAAAGAAAAACCTCTTTCTTCAGAAATTACAGTTCCACCGGTCAGGATGGCAATATCCTCCAACAGTGCTTTTCTTCTATCCCCAAAACCTGGAGCTTTTACGGCGGCGATTTTAAGGGAACCACGAAGTTTATTCACAACCAAAGTTGCAAGGGCTTCCCCGTCAACATCCTCGGCAATAATCAATAATGGTTTTCCTGATTGTGCAACCGGCTCCAAAATAGGAAGAAGATCTTTCATAGAAGAGATCTTCTTGTCATATAACAAAATGTATGGATCTTCAAGAGTTGAAGTCATTTTTTCGCTGTTCGTCACAAAATATGGGGATAAATATCCACGGTCAAATTGCATTCCTTCAACTACATCTACGTGAGTTTCGGTCCCTTTTGCTTCTTCAACAGTTATCACACCGTCTTTTCCAACTTTTTGGAAAGCTTGGGCAATTAATTCACCAATATGATCGTCGTTATTGGCAGAAATTGAAGCGACTTGTTTTATTTTTTCTGAAGAATTACCAATTTCCTTGGTTTGTTTGGCCAAATTTTCGGTGATGGCTAAAACGGCTTTGTCTATTCCGCGTTTCAAATCCATTGGATTGGCTCCTGCTGCTACGTTTTTCAAGCCTTCTTTTACGATAGCTTGTGCAAGTACTGTAGCGGTTGTTGTTCCATCTCCTGCAAGATCATTGGTTTTGGAAGCTACTTCTTTTACCATTTGAGCTCCCATATTTTCCAATGGGTCTTCAAGTTCAATTTCTTTGGCAACGGTTACCCCATCTTTGGTCACGATTGGCGCGCCAAATGATTTGCTGATAATTACATTGCGTCCTTTTGGGCCTAAGGTTACTTTTACTGCATTTGCCAATGCATCTACCCCGCGTTTGATCCCATCACGGGCTTCAATATTGTATTTAATATCTTTTGCCATTTTGTTAATTTTTTTGTCGTCCTGTCCCAATGCTTTGGGATAATTCAGAACTTGTTTGTTATTTTAAAATTATATTAGATGAAATTCCCAACCCGGAAAGTGAAGTCTGGGTTAGAACTTTGATAGGTATGTTTTATACAATAGCAAGAATGTCGTCTTCCCGCATGATTAAATAATCCTTTCCTTCCAATTTTAGTTCGGTACCGGAATATTTGCCATAAAGTACTTCATCACCAATTTTCACGGTCATTTCGTGTTTTTTGGTTCCTTTACCAACCGCAACTACTTTTCCTTTTTGTGGTTTTTCTTTAGCTGTTTCGGGAATATAAATTCCGGAAGCAGTTTTTGTTTCGGCGGCAGCAGGTTCGATGAGAACTCTGTCTGAAAGAGGTTTAATGTTTAAAGCCATTTGTATATTGTGTTTTAGTTAATGAATTTAATATATATGAAGCATCAATGGACTAAAATTATGCCAGTAGCATAATACTGACAATGATAAACAAAAAATGCCAGCTTGTCATAAACTGGCATTTATATATGTATAAAAAGTAATTTTATTCCTTGTCCTGAGTTTCAGGTTGAGTTTGCAAAGGAGTTTGTGTTGCTTCAGGAACAGTGGTTTCAATTGACGGATTACTGTCTATTACCCTTGATTCTGCAGTGGCGCCATTACCCATAATGGTTACGTTTGATAATAAGATCAATGCCAACATTATAGTTGCAAGTGTCCAGGTGCTTTTATCTAGGAAATCGGTGGTTTTTTTAACCCCACCAAGTTGTTGGCCACCACCACCTCCAAATGAGGAAGAAAGTCCGCCGCCTTTAGGATTTTGAACCATAATTACTACTACCAGTAAAAATGCTACAATTATGATCAATGCTAAAAAAATAGTGAAAGTGCTCATTCTGTTCCTGTGTTATTTTCTTGTAATTTCTTTATTGCCCTTATTTGGTCTGCAAAGAAACCACTTTTTTCGGGACTTTTCAAAATTAAAATTTTGTAAGCCTGAAGGGCTTTTTTATAATTTTTTTGTTCCAGATAAACCCGGGCCAATGTCTCTGTCATCAGGCCTTCCGGGGGAAGGCTTCGCTCCGGTGCAATATTGGTTGTGGTGGATGATTTGTTGGGTTTTAATTTGGGGCTTTTTGAGATAAAGTCATCTATCAGCTCAGATTTCCGCAATTTGGAATCGATTGTTTTTTTTGAATCTTCTGAAATACGGTCTATAGGTTTGGTTTTTGTAAGGCTTAACCATTCAGAAAAGGAATGTGATTCGGAAGCATTAAAATTTAATGGGCTTCCCATATCCGGGATTTCTTCTGAATGGTTTTTTTCTGAAACTTTTATTTCTTCTGAAGCTTTTGTATGTGGTTGTCCAAACAGATCGGGATCCAAAACCTGGACAGATTCAGTGATCTTCATCTTAATGGCATCGTTTATTGAGATGATTTTTTTGCCAAATACTTCTTGGGGTTCAAATACAATGATATTCCTTAGATTGTCTTCCTGTCTTTTAATTTGAAGGGCAACCTTGTCCTGACTAAAATCTGTTGAGGATATAAAATCAAAAAGCACGCTTCTGTCTAAAGTAAATGCAGCAGTTTTTTTTAATGCCAGATTGTATTTAAAGCTATTCTGATTATAAAGTCCCTTTAAATAGATGGCCCGTGCAGCCTGAAAATATGGATATTCTTTTAAAAGGTTCTCCAACTCCCCGGTTTCCTGAGTTCCCACAGAAGCCGAATTTTCAAATAAGTAGGTCAATTCTGTTGAGTTCATTACCAGTTTGTAAGAGAAGCATTAAAGATATCCTGAGTTATCCTGGAAAAAATTTCGTCCAACGAGGTTTCTAAGGTTGCACCCACAAGTTGAGCGTTGGCTGGATAATCATAATAAAAAGAAAACCGCTTTTCAAAATCTTTTTCCGGCTCCAAGGTATTATAATATCGAACATTTATTGCTATGGTGAGTCGGTTTTGCGCGGCAGTGTTTTGTGCGGTTGCCGACATAGGGGCTATGTAATAATCTATAATTTCCCCTTCGTAAATTAAATCTCCACCGGAATTTGTAAGACTTAAATTTGTTTGATTCAGGATCAGGTCTTGAAGTTCTAGGGTAAAAGTACGGTCAATTCCGGGTTCAATGATAGCGGCAGTATTTTGAAAGAAGTTTACCTGAAATGTTTTGGCTGCACCGGTATCGGCTCCGGTGAAGGAATATATTCCACAACCCTGAAGTGTAAGCAGGAAAGTGGAGAGGATAAAAAGACTGATTTTTTTCATAAAGTATGCCTTGGGTTATAGAAATATTGGACTATAGATCGTATTGTTTAATTTTTCGGTAAAGGGTGCGTTCACTTATTCCCAGTTCTTCAGCTGCCGATTTGCGTTTTCCACTATGACGTTCCAGGGATTTTTTAATGAGTTCAAGTTCTTTACTTTGTAGTGAAAGCGTTTCTTGCTCTTCAATTTCTTCGGCAAAATAATATTCATCTTCTAGCTCCTCAGATTTGTTTTGTGAAATTCGAAGTACTTCCTTGTTTTCCTCGTCGATATCATCCATATTGATATCCTTTTTCTCGTCCCTGTATATTTTATCTATCAGGTCTTCGTGTTCTTCCTGCACTTCTTGATGGTTTCCGCTCTCCATCAGTTCCAGGGTCAACTTTTTTAAATCGTTAAGGTCTCTTTTCATATCGAAAAGCACCTTGTAAAGAATTTCCCGTTCATCGCTAAAATCTCCTTGCTTTTTCTTTTCTGAAATTACTGCAGGGAGATTGCTTCCTATTTCTGGAAGATATGTTTTTAGTATCCTGCCGCTTATGCTTCGTTCCTGTTCCAGCACCGAAATTTGTTCGGCTATATTTCGCAACTGCCTGATATTTCCGCCATATCTGTATTTCTGAAGCAGTT
>JBBRGD010000179.1:0-4995 GCA_038241065.1 Flavobacteriales bacterium | reverse complement strand
AGCAATCAACGTGGGCGCGTGGACGAACTCACCAATTTTTCGGGATGGGTTTCTGGCTTGGCAACTTATAAAATCAGTGAAAATGCCGGTTTTGAACTAGGACTTGGTGCTTTGTACCAGGATGGGTTTACAGATAAACTTCAGCTGGACGAATCCTATTTAGGTTTTCAGAATAATTGGCTCCTTGCTCATGTGGGAAGAAAGCAGAAAACCGAATTATATCGCGGATTAAGTGCGACCAATCAAAATATTCTTTGGTCCCTGAACGCCCGACCGCTTCCCGGAATTAGTTTTCAAACCAAGCACCCAATTTATTTCTGGAAAAATGCGGGATTGGCTTTTGAGGCAAGCCTGGAAGAATTCATTACAGATGACGATCGTTATGTTAAGGACACAAAAGTTCACCATAAAAGTTTTCATATAGTTTTTGATAAGATCCGAAATTTTGAGATTAAGGTTGGTTTGCAGCATTTTGCACAATGGGCAGGTACTTCTCCTGATTTTGGGAAATTGCCTGGTAGTTTTAGCGATTATCTGGATGTGTTTACCGGCCAGGAGGGAAATGAGGATGTTGGAGGCCAAGAAGTAAATGCCTTGGGGAACCAATTGGGAAGCTATGAGATTTATCTAACTACTACTGTATTAGATTATAAAGTTCAAATTCTTTATAACCATTTGTTTGAAGACAAATCGGGAATGCTTTTGAGAAATACCCCAGATGGTCGATATGGAATTTACATTGAGGATCCCGAACATGGAAAATGGGTGGATGCTTTTATGTATGAATTGTATTATACCAGGAATCAAAGTAAAAACTTCCCAACTTCAGACGGAGAAGATAATTATTTCAATAATAATCTCTACAGGTCCGGGTGGACTTATGAAAACAGGATCCTGGGCGTTCCATTTATTACTTTGGATGAAAATAGGTTTAGGGTAAACAACAACAAAATTATCGCTCATCACATTGGGATTTCGGGAACCGCTTTTAATAAATTACCTTTTAAACTTCTTAGTAGTTATCGCAAAAATTACGGTGGTAAAGGTCAAGACAAACTTATTAGCAATATCTTATCAACCTATCTTGACTTAAATATCTGGCAAAATATGGTAGATGTAAGTGTTCAGGTTGGTGCAGATTTTAGTTCCATTGGATCTGCCAATTTTGGAGGTAGTATTCAATTGAGCAGGCGAATTTTTTAACCACTTAAGTTTTTGAAGTTTTATTCGTTTTGGCTGTGGTAGCCTTGCTATAGAAGCGAACGGTTTTATAAAAAATATTTGTAATTTTCCAAAGCCTGCATTCCAAAAAAGATTATCCCGGTATTGAATTGGGCATAGGTAAATAAATCGTAGAAAATCAGGGAGGAAAAATTTGAAGAATTCAAAATTCGGAAATGGACGCGCATTTCATTTCTCGATTAATTGACATTTTTAGTACATTTGCATACCAGGAATTAAATTTATATAGATCTATGAATCCAATGATATTTTACTTATTAAAAATGATGAAAACGACTTTTTAATGGTGATTGGATCGATAAAAGAATTTTGGTGCCCGGTTGTTTATATTTCAAAAAATAATTAATATTTGTATGCCATATAAATCTGTTCCCTTACACATATTAGTTATTGAAGATCAACTTGGAGACTTTAATTTAATAGAAAATTATTTAAATAAGGAGCAGAATAATATTAAAATTTTCAGGGCAGCTAGCTTTATGGAAGCTGAAAATTTATTGAAATCTTCAACCTTTGACGCAATTCTGCTTGATCTTTCCCTTCCGGATGAGGACAATAGGGAAAATCTAACAAAAAATATAGTTGTTCTTGCAAATAATGCTCCTGTTATTGTTTTAACCGTTTATGCCGATACAGGATTTGGGGTAAAAAGCCTTTCGCTGGGAATTTCAGATTACCTTTTAAAAGATGATTTGAATGCGGCCCAACTTTCAAAGAGTATTCACTATGGAATTGAGCGAAAAAAAATTGAAACCCAGTTAAGTGAATCTGAAAATAAATATAAAAATTTATTTGATTCCAGTCCATTGCCAATGTGGGTTTTGGACAGGTGTAGTTTTCGATTTTTAAGTATAAACGCTGCTGCTGTTGATTTATACGGGTATTCACGGGAAGAATTTATGGGAATGAGTATTAAAGATCTTTGGGCAGGAACAAATCACCCGGAAACTGAAATCCTGGAATTGATAAGAAAAGACGGCTTTTTTAAATTAAATATTTCCCACAGAAAAAAAAGCGGAGAAATAGTCCATTTAAAAATACAGAGCAATCCTATTATTTTTGATGGAAAGGAAGCCAGAGTAGCCCTTGCCAATAATGTTACTGCCAGTCTTGAAGCTAAACAGGCATTGAAAAATAGCGAACAGCGGTTTAAAGCTTTGGTGCAGGATGGTTCAGATTTAGTGATGATTTTGGATTTTGATGGCAACTTGACTTACGTGAGTCCATCTTCAAAAGTGGTGATGGGAATCACTTCGGAATTGTTAATCAATTATAATTTGTTTGAATTTATTCATGAAGATGATCTGGATCAGGTTAAAGCGTTCCTAAATATGCTTCAATCTAAAAAAAGAGTTCAAATTCCTTCCTACCGCATTAAAACTTCTAAAAATAAATGGAAGTGGATAGAAACCATACTTACCAATATGTACGATGATACTTCAGTTAACGGGATTGTAGCCAATTCCCGCGATATCACTGAGTTTGTGCATCAGGAAAAAGAATTGATGGAAAGCCTGAAACGCTACAATATAGTGGAAAAAGCAACCAGTGATACCATAACCGATTACGATGTACAAAATGATGTGATGCATTACAATGAAGGCATGGAATTAATGTTTGGATATACAGCAGATCAAATTTGTGCTAAGGGTTCCTGGTGGGATGATAAAGTACATCCTGAAGATGCAGAACGGGTAAAAAACAAAGTGGACCTATTATATAAAAAAGCGCATGGAAATTTACAGGTAGAGTACCGCTTTCGCTGCGCCGATGGTAGTTATAAATACATTCTGGACCGTACATATCTTGTAACAAATGAAAATGGAGAACCACTTAGAATGATTGGTTCTATGCAGGACATTACCGAAATTCACAATTATATTCAAACTATTGAGAGGCATAATGATCGCCTAAAAGATATTGCCTGGACACAATCTCATGTGGTCAGGGCTCCGCTTGCAAGGATTATGGGCCTAATAGATTCTTTGGAAAACTTCGAAAATATGGACGATCAGGCCCAGTTACTCTCTCATATTTTAACTTCTGCAAGGGAATTAGATGGTATAATTAGAAAAATTAATAGTAAAACTGATGAGTCAATCTCTCAATCCTGCAAATGTTAAAAGTTATAATAATTGATGATGATGATATCATGGTATTTTTGCAACGCAAATTATTCCATAGATGCGGCCTGTCAAAAGATCCTATTACTTTTACAGCTGCCACTGCGGCTATTGAATTTTTGAAAAAAGAAGAAATCCATCAGCATTTTCTTATTTTACTGGATATCAATATGCCTGGAATGAATGGATGGCAATTTTTGGATATTTTAAAGAAAATGAAAATTTCAAAAAATGTATTTGTTGTAATGGTCACGTCCTCAATAGACTGTTACGATAAAGAAAAAGCGGGCACCTATTCAAATGTGATCGATTTTATGGAAAAACCTATTTCTATGGAGAATTGCAACCGGATTAAAGAATATGTGTTGTTGAAGGAATTTTTTACAAATTAAAGATTGGGTTAATTAACCTCCGTTTCCTTTGGGTTGCCATCTTCAATTTTTTCATCTGCCAATTCTTTCTACCACAACTGATCAAATTTGGTCAATGACGCAAGGTGGGAACAAGCAAAAATAGGCTTATACAAGTAATTATGATTTCTGAAAATATTCATTTACAATGAAATTAATATATTAATCCATACTATGGAATAATAATTTATTCATTTAGAATTTATACGTCATAGTTATTCCACTTGAGTTTACATTCAATTCACTTTTCAAAAGCCCTGTTATAGGATAAACCTGAAGCTTGTCATTGGTTCTTTTATGAAGCTCGGGAATTAAAATGCCACTTGCAGCCCCTACAGCATATCCTATTAAATTGTCGGTAAGGAAATGCTTCCCCGATTTGATTCGCAAATATCCAACCAAAACGGGAATGGCAGCTGCTACACTCCATACATAAGGTTTTAAAGGAGAATCCGGATTAAAATCGCTAAAGACCTTGGCAGCAAAAAATGTAGCTGCTGCCGTGGCGGCTGTATGTCCTGCAAAGAACGAACGTTGTTCATCACTATCAATCCTGTCTTCAGCAGGTATTGAGGTATTGTAAACCAATGGCCTGCTTTTTTGCACAAGCCCGGCTGTAATAGTGAATAAGGCTCCTGTAGTTGCCATTGTTTCAACAAAAAGAAAAGAAATTTGCCCGGCATGAGAGCGTTCATTTTCGTTAAGCAGCAAAGCAAGTGGTAATATAAAAGATGCGTAAAAAGGAATATAACTGTCGCTATTTGCTCTTTCTGAGTAATATCCGGCCGCCCAGCGATCTATACCCCAAATATCATCTTTGGATAAGGAATTTAATTCATCAAGGGTTAAAGCATCTTTTTTTTGAATTAAATTAAATCCCAAAACATTCAAACCTACACCGGCAGTGATCCAAATTCCGTCTTTCAATAAATCTGTTTGATAAGGTGATTCCTTTTTTTGCTGTCCAAAACAATTAAAGGTCAATAAAAAACTGCACATTAATACTAAAACTGATTTAGTTCCCATAAAAAAAATTTTGTTCAAATCTCCTCTATATTTGGCGACACCTATAATTTTTAAGAAAAGTATAACAGCAAATCAGTATAATTTCAAGCATTTTAAGATAAGTGATCAGAAAATTCCTTTTTCCAAAAAATGTTCTTAACAAAATTTTAATTACTGTTGAAACCGCTATGTTTTTTGATTTAGCATAAAATGCC
>JBBRGD010000178.1:0-5025 GCA_038241065.1 Flavobacteriales bacterium | reverse complement strand
GGTTTTTAGCCGTATTCGGTTGGGAATGGTTTGTTTTCGTTTACTTGCGTTTGTAAACGTTTGTAAACGGATAATTGAAAAAAAATATTAATTTCCCAAGACGGAAAATAAGGGGATTTGTTTTTAATTTGTATATATTATAACGCTTGCAGGTTATAGCTATATTTTAGCAGCTAAAATCAGTATTAAACCAATATCCATCAAAAATTCAGATTTATTATGCCATTTAAAAAAATGAACGCACCATTGTTAGAAGTTCTTGAAAGAAAAGGTTTCGAAGAGCCTTTGCCATTCCAAAAAAAGATTTTATCCAAAATTAAAAGTGGTGCAAATTTATTTGGAATTGCCCCGGAAGGCAGTGGCAAAACAACATCTATAATAATTAGCACAATTCAAAAGTTGGGCAGTGAGGCTTTTGAGGATGCTCCGCGGGCTTTAATTTTTGTAAAAGACAAAGAGGCAGCTTTAGATTTAGAACAAAAATTCAAAGAATATACAAGAAGGATGGATCTAAGGGTTTTTGCTGCATTTGATGAACCTAATATGGAAACTCAAAAAGGGGAAATTTACTCCGGAGTGGACATTGTAATTGCCACAACAAAACGATTGAATCAGCTCTTTTTGAACAGCGGAATTAATTTGAGTCAGTTGAAATTATTTATTGTGGAAGATGCCGAATTTTTAATCCGAAATAAAGCATTTGTGGATCTTATAAGAATACCCGAGAGTATTAATAAATGTCAGTATTTGGTTTTTTCTGATAAATATGACGCCAAAATGGAACGATTAAAGGATTCGTTTATGGCTCATTCACAGTTAATAGAACTCTAAGAAAGTTGACATCAATTTGACACAACCAAAAAAATGAATTTACATCTATTAGATTAAGTTTAGAACAAAGGAATTATGAAAAGAAAAATTTATTTTATTACATTTTTATTAATCAGTAGCTTAATATCTTCCTGCTCGTCAGATGACGATTTGGACTATCAAAATGATTTCGAAAAGAGCAAAAACACTTGGTTGAATTTTAAAGAATCAACAAACAATTCGTATAAGTATGTGGTATCTGGAGGTTCTGTTTTTACGACTTATGGTTGGGAAACAACCATAACAGTTTCAAATGGAATAATAATTCAACGAGATTTTACATATACTGGTAATCCAGAAAATATTCCTGAAGACCAATTAGCATGGACTGAAAATGAAAATGAAATAAATAATCACGAATATTCAAATGCTGCATACGCTTTAACATTAGAGGAAATCTATAATAAAGCTGAAGAAGAATGGTTAATTAAAAGGAATAATGCAACAACATATTTTGAATCAGAAAATAATGGGTTAATCTCAACTTGCGGTTATGTTGAAAACAATTGTATAGACGATTGCTTTGTCGGAATTACAGTTAATAGCATAGAACCTTTAAAAAATTGACTTAATTATAAAATTCTAAACCATAAATTCAAAGTAAATAAAAACTGTTGCCAAAACCTTAAAATTAATTGCTAGTGCAAGGCTACTCAGGAAAATCCTCGGGTCCCGATATATCTATCGGGATTCTATTTGGTTTGTATTTGATAAATTACGCAACTATTATACAATCACATAAGTGATTACCTCTGAACCTTAAATGGAATGGACGAGAATGCATTAAATTGCATTAAGCTGAAAAGAACAGTTCTTTCCGGTAATAAAATCAGCAGAAAAACGGGACAAATTTTCCTAAAAAGCTAATATGAAAGCGGCAAATGTCAAAGAACTTAAAGAGGAACTCCACAATTGTTCCCAACAGGAATTGTTGGAATTATGTTTGCGACTGTCGAAGTTTAAAAAGGAGAATAAGGAACTTCTTACTTATTTGCTTTTTGAATCTTATGATGAAGCGGCCTATATCGAAAATGTAAAAATTGAGATTGATAACCAATTTGATCAGATAAACAGAAAAACCTATTATTTTATTAAAAAGGGTGTTCGAAAAATTTTGCGTGAGCTCAAAAAGTACATCCGTTACTCTCAGAAAAAAGAAACGGAGATAGATCTCTTGATCTATTTCTGTTTGAAATTAAAAAATTTCTCTCCATCTATTAATAAAAATGTCACGCTTCAGAATCTATATCAAAGGCAAATTGGAATGATAGAAAAGGCAGTAGTTACCTTGCATGAAGATCTTCAAAGTGATTATGAACCGGAACTGAAAGAATTGAGAGATTTAAAATAACCAGATTCTTTTGGACAAGAATTCAGCAAAAAGCATTAATTAATCACTCCCTCAAGTTATTAAATACATTTTCCCTATATTTAAATATGCAAAAATCATGTTTGGAATGCGGGGAAAAAATTGTCGGCAGAATCGATAAAAAATTCTGTAGTGATTATTGTCGGAATGCCCATAACAACAATATTAATAAGGACACTAATAACCTTGTGCGTAATGTGAACAATAGCCTGCGAAGGAATTACCGGATTTTAGGAGAACTCAATCCCACCGATAAAACAAAAGCCAGCAAAACCAAGTTGATGGCCAAAGGTTTTAGTTTTGAATATTTTACCAGTATCTATACCACCAAAGCCGGGACCGTTTATTATTTCGTGTATGATCAGGGTTATCTTCCGCTGGAGGGTGATTTCTATGCCCTTGTAAAACGCACTTAAAAACGCACTATAATTCAATAGCTTTTCTAACAATGAACATCAATTAACGATTTTAGATTTCAGAAATAATAAAAAACTAAAATAAAAAATCGTGGTTGCTTTTTCTCAATTTAGAAAAACCCTGCTAAGGATGCCAGTTTTGTGCACGAAGTTTAAGCGCTGCACATAAGATATCTTTCCTGCTTATTTGGCCAATCAGTTTTCCGTGTTCAATTACGGGAAACCTTCGGACATGGTGTTTGTAAAAATGGGCTGCACAATCAAAGATGCTCACATTTTTATCTATTGTGGGCACGTCTTTCTCCATAAAATCCTCAATTTTCATATCGCCAATTGGCATATTGTAATACCTGCTTTCTGAAATTTGTTTCATACAATCCCCGTCTGATATAATCCCTTCCAGTTCACCGCGCTCATTGACTACCGGGGCTCCCGAGATTTTATTTTTTATAAGTGCTTCCATCACTTCAGTTACCAGTTGTTCCTTGCTAAAGGTGATCAGGTTTACTGACATATAATCCTTTACTAGAGTGGGAGCACTTTGTATCTTTTCGGGTTTGGCCCTTTCTCCTTGAAAACTTTTTATTCCCATAGCCTTAAGTATTTGATTAATAAGACCTTCAATATAATCAATTTTCCCTTCAATATATCAGTCCGGAGAATTTTATTTTTAAGCTAGAGAATCAGTTCATAAAATTTTGGGTACCTAAAATGATAAAAGTAAAGTAGTCCTCAATTTTACCGGTGATATGGGATGGTATTTTTTTCATAATGCAAATGATTTTAAAACAAAGAATTTTATTTTGGTTATTAAAAGGTTATTTCATTCTTAATTCACCTAATAATTCAAATTTTAGCCACTTTAAGTACTGTTTAGTTACTTTTCAACTTATCTTAATTATCTTTAAACCTTATATAGTTCCGAATTTATGCTGAAAAAATTATCCCCACTTTTTGTTCTCCTGATATTGATATTTCTCGTTTGGCTCATTTTTTACTCCAGTATGCCGCGGAATGTGGAAACCGTAAATATTCCCCAAACTGAATTTTCTACCCTCCGGGCGTTTCAAGATGTGATCGAAATAGGAAAATCTCCCCATTTTGTTGGCAGTAACGCTCACAGCGTGGTTCGCAATTATATTGTAAATGAATTGCAGGAACTTGGCCTGGAAGTGCAAACACAGGAAGGCTACAGCCTCACTAAGGATGGTGAAATTACACGATCTCAAAATATTTTGGCTAAAATTTCCGGAAGCGGCCGGGGCAAAGCACTTTTGCTGATGTCACATTACGACAGCGCAGGCCATTCTTCCTTTGGAGCCAGCGATGCCGGCAGCGGGGTAGCAACTATTTTGGAAGGAATACGGGTATTGTTGGCTAAAAATGAATCTCATAAAAATGACATTATCCTACTTTTTACCGATGCGGAGGAATTGGGATTGAATGGTGCCGAACTTTTTGTAAAGGAACATCCCTGGGCAAAAGAGGTTGGCCTGGCATTAAATTTTGAATCGCGCGGAAGCGGGGGAAATTCCTTTATGCTTCTGGAAACAAATGGCGGAAATGCAGGACTTATCAAACATTTCATCAAGGCAAAACCGAATTTTCCGGTAACTAATTCCCTTGCATATAGCGTTTATAAAATGCTTCCCAATGATACCGATTTAACTGTGCTCCGGGAACAAGGCAATATTAACGGGTTTAATTTTGCCTTTATAGACGATCATGTCGTTTACCATACCGCCAATGATATTCCGGCCAATTTGGATAAGGAAACCCTTGCCCACCAGGGAAGTTACCTGATGCCACTTTTGGATTATTTTAAAGATGCCGACCTGTCAGATTTAAATTCTGAGGAGGACCTGATCTATTTCAATCTGCCTTTTGGAAAAATGATCAGCTATCCTTTTCCCTGGATCTTCCCTATGCTGATAATTGGTTTTAGTTTGTTTTTCGCAGTATTGATCTATGGTTTTTATAAAAAGAAAATAAATCTAAAAATTGTGTTCAAAGGTGCTGTACCATTTTGATAAGCCTGCTGGGTTCAGCAATTTTGGTCTTTTTGCTATGGCAGTTCTGCCTGATGATTTATCCGGAATATGCAGAAATGGAGCAGGGTTTTGCCTATAACGGTTATTATTATATAGCTTCGGCTATTTTCCTGAGTATTAGCCTTTGTTTTTTAATTTATCACAAACTTGGGACTCCGGAAAAACAGGCTGGGGATTTTATATTTCCTTTATTTTTCTGGTTGTTAATATGTGCTTTATCCGCATTTTATCTGGAAGGCGCAGCCTATTTTATTATCCCGGTTTATTTTGGGGTGTTACAGTTATGGGTGATGTTGTGGCAAAAAAGCCCAAACCCATT
>JBBRGD010000177.1:0-5045 GCA_038241065.1 Flavobacteriales bacterium | reverse complement strand
AATTATTATACCGCGCTAACATTGCGGTGTCAGACATTAGAAAAAAGATAAGAGAAAATAGAAAAAGAGGTGAAAATCAGGAAGCAAATTTTGAATTTTGAAGTATTACACCCGGCCTCAAATTAACAATTTTACAAGTTGACAAATTCTGTAATAAATCTTGAATCTTGAACCTTGAATTATTATTCCTTTTTAGATTTCTTAAAAATATATCTGTAAACTGTTTTAGCTTCAGCCTTTTGCTCAGGGAATTTACTTTTCTCCCCCTTTAGGGGCTGGGGGGCCGATTCCGGTAGGTTTTCAACGAAATTTCCGTTTTCATCAAAATGTTTCATAAAAGGATCATTGTCTTCCTTATATTCCGGTTTTTCCCATTCGTATTTTGGCTGTATTTCAATTTTCTTCTTATAGATCAATGCAAAGAGTAAACCAGTGATCAATCCAGATAAATGTCCTTCCCAGGAGATTCCGGGTTCTACAGGCACAACAAACCATAACAATCCACCATACAGGAAAACCACAATAAAAGATAAAGCTATTAATCGGTAATATTTGGAAAATATTCCTTTAAAAAACAAGAAAGACGCAAGCAAATAAATAACCCCGCTGGCGCCAATATGGTTGGAAGGCCTGCCAATTCCCCAGGTAAGCAATCCGGTAAGCAAAATCCCGAACAGCAAAATTTGCCAGCTTATATTTTTATAGAAATAAAAAAGGGCCGTGGATAACACCAACAAAGGGATACTGTTGTTGAATAAATGTTTGATATCTCCATGGATAAAAGGCGAAAAAAGAATCCCTCTTAACCCCTGAACAGTTCTGGGCCTGATCCCGAAATTATTGAAATCCAGCCCAAACCTAATCTCAACCCAGAATACTATCCAAATAATAAGCACAAAGAGAATTGGATACCCAATTACCCCCGGAGAAAAAACAAAAGATTCAGAAGATCGCTTCAATATGAATGTTTTTAGACCAGTACTCTTACAAAAAAGCATCCAATTTGGAAGGCACTGATAAATTGTCATTCAAATATAAGATTCCTGCATGTAATTTCAAACCTTGCTGAAATTGAAAGCTTTCAGGATATTATATTCTGAAAGAAAGCTGAACACCTGTAATTTTAAAACTATATTCCATCACAAGTCAAGTTAAACAGGCATTTTTCACTCTTTTAACGCAACCTGACATTTCCCTTGCCGGCAAATTAGTAATTTTGTAAAATGAACGAACCTTTAGCAGAACGATTACGGCCTAAAAAATTAAGCGACTATTTAAGTCAGCAACATCTTATTGGAAAAAATGGCGCTTTAACCCAGCAGATTAAGCAGGGAATAATTCCTTCCCTCATTTTATGGGGCCCTCCGGGAGTGGGAAAAACAACCCTCGCCAATATTATAGCTACAGAAAGCCAACGCCCGTTTTACACATTAAGCGCGGTGAGCAGCGGGGTAAAAGATGTTCGGGAAATAATTGAAAAAGCTAAAAAAGGGGAAGGCCTCTTCACCACAAGAAATCCTATTTTATTTATAGACGAGATCCATCGTTTCAGTAAATCACAACAGGATTCCCTATTGGGAGCAGTAGAAAAAGGCTGGGTCACGCTTATTGGTGCAACCACAGAAAATCCAAGTTTTGAGGTAATTTCGGCCCTGCTTTCCAGATGTCAGGTATATGTTTTAAAACCATTTGGAAAAGAAGAATTGACAGCCTTGCTTAATCGTGCTATAGAGGAAGATTCCGTCATTAAAAGCAAGAAGGTAGAATTAGTAGAGACCGAAGCATTATTGCGCTTAAGTGGCGGAGATGCACGCAAATTGCTGAATATTTTTGAACTCTTGGTAACTTCAGCTGACGGTACGGTGAAAATCACGAATCAAATAGTATTGGACAAAGTTCAGCAAAATACAGTGCTTTACGATAAAACCGGGGAACAGCATTATGACATTGTTTCGGCATTTATAAAATCTATTCGAGGGAGCGATCCAAATGGAGCCGTTTATTGGTTGGCGAGAATGATCGAGGGTGGCGAAGATGTAAAATTCATCGCACGGAGATTGCTTATTCTGGCAAGTGAAGATATAGGTAATGCAAATCCAACTGCCTTAATTATGGCCAATAATACTTTCCAGGCAGTTAACATCATTGGATTCCCTGAATCGCGAATTATTTTAAGTCAATGCGTTATTTATCTTGCAACTTCTCCAAAAAGTAATGCATCTTACATGGCCATAAACCAGGCCCAAAGCTTGGTGAAACAAACAGGAAATTTATCTGTGCCATTACCGCTTAGAAATGCTCCCACCAAATTAATGAAGGATTTAGGATATGGTGATAATTACCAATACGCCCATAATTACGAAAATAATTTTGCAGAAGCCGAATTCCTGCCTGAAGAAATCAAAAATACAGTGATCTACAACCCGGGAAATAATCAGCGGGAGCAGGCACAAAGAGAATTCCTGAAAAGAAGATGGAAAAATAAATACGATTACTAATTTTGAAGTTTGTAAATCTTAGTATCCATTGAACCGTTTTCCCTGTTAAAAATTTCAACAACCAAATTTCCATCTTCATCAAAAGCTGCGATTCCCTGAGTAGTTATGGAAGCGTAAATATAGGTTTGGCTGTTTTTTGAAGAGATTAACTGGGCAAAAGGTTCGGTCATACCTTTTTGAAAAAATCTGTATCCATTTTCCGATCTTTCCAGATAAAAAGCTTTGGCTTCATATAAAAAATTGAACGTGTTTTCATTTTTTGAGTTCTCTGCAATTTGATCCATATTTACCGGTATAATTGAAACTTCTACCTCCGCCGGCATAATTTCCTGCGCAATTGGTTCAGCCTTGGTTACAGGGACGATCACAAGCTCTACTACGTTTTTTGACTTGGCAGCAGGACCTGCAGAAACTTCTCCTTCATATTTATAATTTAATGCGGAAATGGATTCAAATGCATTCCGAAGGGCTTCTTGATAAGCTATTTTATAATCCTTTTCCCGGCTGCTTCCCTCTTCCGAAATAAATAACTGGTTGTTTTTACAATCTTTTAAGACCAGTACCAATTTTGTTGAAAACAATCCGGAATCGTTTTTTACATTGGCAATAAGTGCTTTACATCGGTTTTGATTCAGTTCCATCGGAAGTTCTTCATCTCCCATATAAACCTCAAAACCATTCTTTTCAAAGAGGAATTTGGTCAATTCATTTAGTTGATATTGATTGGGTTCCTTTAAAAATTCGAAACTGGAGGGCACAATAACATACTTATAAGAGTTGAGGTCCTGTCCAAAAGTGGAAGAAAAGAAGCTTATAAAAACGAAGGTGAAAATCAGTAATTTTTTCATTTGTAAATTATTAGTGTTAATTATTGGGTTCCGAATTATCGGGAATAATATGCATTAGTTTTAATTATTTTCTGAAGCAAAGATTAGCTGTCCATATTTCATCAGTCAATATTCTTTTTTAAGCGCATGTTTACAAAATTATAATGGCTAACTAAAAAGCTCATTGTCAACTTCAATATTTATTGAATACATATTGAAATCCAAGTTGTACAGATTCACTATTAGATTTTGCCAGATTAAAGTATCCTAAAAGATTGTCGGCTGCAAGATAAAAATTAAAATTCTTTAATCGGGTAGAAACAAGTAAACCAAGATTGGTATATGAAAAATCATCCACGGTATAGGCAATTTTCATCCTGAAATTTTGCGTGAATTTTCGATCGAAATAAGCATTGAAAGCATATTTTAATCCTTTGGGCCTGTTAATCGCAAAAAGATGGACCCCGACTAGATTTTGAGCCCTTTTGTCTTCCGGGATCAAATAATTACAAGGTTGATAAAATTTTCCGAAACCGTATTCTAGGGAAGCGTTTAATATATAAGGCCGCCAGGTAATATAAGCTTCATTTAAGGTTTCATCTGTCAAATTTTTATCAATTTCATCTTCAAAAATATCCCAATAAGGAAGCGTGGAACCTCCAGGAGCGGCATCAGGAAACAAGGGTTCAATCCCATCTGTTTGATAACTCCCGTAGTACAAATAGTTCTCCACATCCTTTTTGTGAAACATAAGGCCCAGATCCTGCACAGATCCGGTAACAATTAAATGCTCTTCAATTTTATAGGTGACGCCAAGGTCTACCCCTACTCCAATATTCCCGCCAAAAAAGGAACGTTTAAGCAAATCGGCAGTAGCTTCTTCTACTGTTTTATTCTCATCTTTCAAAGATTTGTAGCCGGAGGTATTTACCCTGACATTGATATTATCGGCAAAATGGCGATAGTAATTTGGTCCTTCCGGGCTGTCCTTTGTTGTAAAATTCCCAGTATTATCTGTGCTCTCCACATTAAAAATTCCTGAATAAATTTTTAACCGGCCTCCTAAGGTAAGCTGGTGATCAATCTTTTTATTGAGCCCTACATGATAAACTGTCATCGCCTCCCCGGTAAAACTTACATGAGAAAAATTGAAGGGAACATTAATATAATCATTATTGCCCTCATTTACCAGAACAGCCGGATCTTTTGGGAAATATGCAAACGCATCCATTTCCTGATAAATCCCCATAGAGATATAACTTTCATTCTTGAGCCGCCAACCAAAGGATAAAATCTCAAATTGTTCCCGGGCCGTAAAATAATCGTTACTGGTAAGTTTTCTAATCGCCTTCGTAACCCGTTCATTTATATTTGGATTGGAATCGTTAAAAATATCATACAAATTCACTCCGGAAGTACCTGCCGAAAAATGAATTTGAGATAGAAATGGAATTCCTAAATGTTTGTCAAAGGTTATAGCTGTTCCAGGATTGCTCATCAGGCTTTGGGGCAGACTTCTTACATCGTACAGCAATTGTTTGTTCTGTCCCAGGGAAAGTATTGTAATTAAAAAAAAAATTAGGGTCGGAATAAATCTCATGCTTCAAAATTCAAAAGAGAACAGCCCCTTAGATTGGAATTTCAGTGCTCCGATAAATGGATTACTGCTTGGCAATGCTTCAATTTTTACGGCCATTTTTATTGATCGCCGAATTACTTG
>JBBRGD010000176.1:0-5051 GCA_038241065.1 Flavobacteriales bacterium | reverse complement strand
GATCGCTTTTTTATCTTTTTCTGTTTTGGCAAAAAAGAGATGGATAATCCCCGCACCAAAATCATAGCCGTCCAAAACAATATAAACCCCTAACATAGACATTACAACTACATACCAAAATAATTCCATAACTTAAATTTTTTGAGGTTCCGGTCCCTTGTTAATAATTTTTCCTACCTGAAGCAAAAACAAGATCCCTAAAAGCAAGTATAATCCAATAAATCCAAGAAGCGTAAACAATGTATTTCCTGAGGAGACTGTTGGGGAAGCCCCTTCTGCAGTTCTCAATAAATTATAAACCAGCCATGGTTGTCGGCCTAATTCTGCTGTGAACCAGCCTGTAGTATTAGCGATATATGGAAATGGAAGGAGAAATAACAGCATCCATAAAATCCAATTTGTCTCAAATAATTTTTTTCTGAAAAGCTGAAATAGTGCGAGTGCCATAATTCCGATAAAAATGGTGCCTAAACCAACCATTATATGATATGAATAATATAAAAGAGGAATATTGGTCGGGTAATTTTCTTCGGAAAACTGATCTAAACCTTTCACCTCTTGATTCCAGCTTCCATAGGTTAAAAAACTTAATATGTTTGGAACCGCGATTTTATTGTCTAATTTTTTGTTTCGAACATCAGGCTGACCAATTAAGATTATTTCGGAACCGCCTTTTTCGGTATAAAAAATTCCTTCCATTGCGGCAAAAGTAACCGGTTGGTATTTTGCCACGTTCTTTGCCAGGAGATCACCGGTAGGCATTGCTAATAAAACGCTGGAGATCAACCCAAAAATGACTCCTGTTTTTACAAATAATTTGCCAAAATCCTCATTCTTTTTGTTCAACAAATAAAATGCGCCAATAGCGGCTACCACAAAAGAACTTGTAACCATTGATGCCGCCTGATTGTGCAAATAAGAAGGCCACAACCAAGAATTTGAAAATAAAGCCGAAAAATTATTAAGAACAAATTTTCCGTTTTCAAGGATCTCATAACCCACCGGGTTTTGCATCCAGGAATGGGTAGCTATAATAAGATAACCACTTGCCCAAGATCCAAGAAAGACTAAAAATCCTGTAAGAAAATGTAATTTTTGACCTAAAAGTTTCTCCCCAAAAATAAATAAGCCCAGAAAAGAGGACTCTAAAAAGAAAGAAAACATACCTTCCATTGCAAGAGTTTGGCCTATAATTCCCCCCGTAAGTTCAGAGAATTTTGCCCAATTTGTCCCAAACTGAAATTCCATTGGAATTCCTGTTACTACCCCCATCGCAAAATTCAGGGCGAAAATCTTCATCCAAAATAAAGCTGCATTATTGTACTTTTGAGTCTTGGTTCGTAAAAATTTCCATTTAAAATAAATGATTATCAACGAAAGACCCATCGTTAATTGAGGAAAGAGGTAATGAAAAGTGATCGTAAAAGCAAACTGCATTCTATCATAAAACAGCATATCTTCCATATCAGTAATTTTGGAACAAAATTAGAATATAATAAAGGAACTGGTGCAACAGATCATATAATTAAATATTTATCTTATAAGATTGGTAATTGGATTTTCCAAAGTGAATGAGTCTAGTTTAAACCTAAAAAATTAGAACTTAATTAAGAATTGTGATTGGTTAAATCACAAAAGATCATGCAGGAAAAATGTGAAGTTAAATCTTTATATTTTGCAGAATTTACCTGAGAAACAATTTTCTGCTATGTAACAAATGTTACACACAATTCAAAAACAACACATTAGCTTTGCACTGTAAATGCAGTTAAAATTCCATATCGCTGGGTTACATATTGCTTTTCTTCAAAATATCAAAATTATTACTTCGAACTTCATGAAGTAATTTCGCATTGGCAAAAACTCAACATGTATTTAATTATTATCAATAAATATGACGATCCTCATATTTAAGCGTAATAATTATCTATAATTTTGTCATATGAATATAATTTCAAACAAAAGCTGCTTAATTATAAAAATGGTTGATTAAGAACCATCTCAAATGAAAAACTTACTGATATTAGGCGCAAGTATCTAGGGTACAATGATGGCAAACCATCTTAAATCTAAATTAAAAAAGGATTAATCAGAATATTAGCCTCCTAAAGTATCAGACTATAAGATGATCCGGATTTTATGTAAGCTCAGCCGATATTTTTAAACTTATAAATTCATATTAATATGAAAAAAAAATACCGAATTATTTTTTAATTAATTTAAAAATAAACCTATAATAACAAGAAAAATGAAAACACTAAAGATAATTTTTATACTATTCATTTTAATAACTGTAGCAAGTTGTTCAGATGATAATGAAACCAATACCAGCGCTACCGGAAATTTAACTGTTAAATTAAGTGATGCTCCAATGCATTATAATCAGTTTTCGCAGGCAAATGTAACTATAGACCATATGGATATCAGGAATAGCTCAAACGGAAATTCCTTTACTATGCTTACAAAAAATCCAATGCACAGCAATTTGTTGGAATTGGTCAATGGCAATACTGAAACCATAGCAAATATGGATCTACCCGAAGGGAATTACGACCTTATGCGTTTGTATATTTCTTCAACTGAAATGGTTATGAATGGTGGAGAATCGTATTCCTATAATGTAGCACAGCATGGTTATGCAGGCGGCGGAATGATGGGAAATGGTATGATGGGAAATAATGACGGTGGGATAGACATAGCATTAGAGCACCCATTGACAATTTCTAACGGAAGTCATCACCAGTATTTATTGGATATAGATGTAAATAATTCCTTTGTTTTGGAAGATGCGGTTTATACCGGGATGGGATCGGGAATGATGATGACTATGTCCGGTTTTACCTTTCGCCCTATGATGCGTTTTGTAGATATGGAAACTGCTGGTACCATACAAGGGACCGTCCATGGAAACCTGGGTGATCTGGCACATGTTACAATTTCCTTAATGCTGGCTGGTAATGTTTACACCAGTACACACACTGATGGCAACGGACATTATGCCTTAATTGGTATTCCGGAAGATTCATATACTATTATGGCTGAGTATGATGGTTATATGATGAGCTCAACGGGAAATGAAGGGAATATGGGAGCATTAGAGATGATGCGCGGAATGACATTGCCTGTAGATTTTAATATGATCCCCGCTAATTAGATATTCAATTTCTAACAACTAAAATATCCTAATGGGTGTGTGATTTAAAGAATTGCACACCCATTTAATAAAGATCATTAAATTAAATCAACAATTATGAAAAACCTTTTACGATTCGCATTAGTACTTTTTACAACTTCAGTTTTTTCGCAAGCCGGGCATATTATGCAAAGTGCAGGCTCCGTTAACATGTCTATGGGTGGCGCTGCAACTGCACAACCACTAGATATTAGTGGAGCATTACAATGGAACCCAGCAGCAATTTCGGTATTTGACAGTAAAATAATAAACTTTGATCTTGGTATTTTCTTTTCATCACCTGAATTAAGTTCCAGCTTGCCAGCATTTCCTGCAGACGCTTTTGGTCCAGGTTCACCCGCTTCCCCAGCTGTTTCAGGTATCACAGAGGATGATAGAGGTGCTTCTCCAATGCCTGCTTTAGCTTTTGTATATGGAAAAGAAGGAAGCAAACATACTTTTGGAGTTTCTGCCGTTGGGATTAGTGGTTTTGGAGTAACATTCCCTGAAGAGGCAAATAATCCAATGAGTTCAAGTTTTAACCCTAACTTAAATTCCAATCCAGTAAATTACCCACAAGCTGCAAATGGCTTTGGCCACATAGAATCGGATTATATGTTATTGCAAATTGGATTGGCCTGGGCTTATGAAATAACCAATGAATTGTCAATTGGTGTTCAACCAACAATAAACTATTCAGCATTAGATTGGCGCCAAACCCAACCGCAAACCCAAATGCATCAGGATATCCTGTAAGCGATAAAGCTTCAGCGATTGGCTATGGAGCACAATTTGGTATGTTTTATAATTCACCTAGTGGATTTAAATTAGGAGCTTCCTACAAAACACCACAAAAATTTGAGGATCTAGAATTCAAAAATACCCATTTAGATAATTCAACTTCAGAAAATGCTTTTAACATGGACTACCCATCAATATTATCATTTGGATTAGGGTATTCAACAGGAGATATTGATTTGGCTGTTGATTATAGATTTGTAGATTATGAAAACACAAATGGTTTTGCAGAAAAAGGATGGACTCCAACAGGCTCAGTTGCTGGTTTTGGATGGAAAAACATGAATATTATTTCAGCTGGTTTGCAATATAAAGGCATTGAAAAATTACCTTTAAGAGTAGGTTATACCTATAGCAGCAATCCGATTGACAGTGAATTAGCATTCTTTTCAATCCCTGCAACAGCAATTATTAAAAATGCATTCGAATTTGGAACCAGTTACCTTTTTAGTGATAACTTTAAGCTAAATGGTGTGTTTCATTATGGTACAAGCGGAGACAAAACAGAAGGAGAAATATTTAACCCACAGAATATCCAAAATAACCCTCCTTATGGAGCTATTCCGGGATCAAAAGTTGGTTATGAAATGACTACAAGTATGGTTATGTTAGGCCTTACCTATACGTTTAGCGAATAAATTATTGGTTAATTAGAACAAAAAAACGGCTTCCAAGGAAGCCGTTTTTTTAATATTATTTTAAAATTTAATGAATTGGAAATTTAATTATATAAAAGTTTCAAAGAGCAATTCCTTAATCCACTTCAATACCAACTTTCTTGAGTGCTGAGAATCCTTCTTTCGAGTTATACACACTATTAAAACCCTGTTTTTGCATTAACTGTGCTGCCTGATTACTCCTACCTCCCACTGCGCAATAAACGAGATAAGTTTTATTTGGATCCAGATTTTCAATATTTTTGAGGAATCCTGAACCGAGAAAATCCACGTTTTCGGACATCTTTAAATGCCCTGATTTATATTCTGCCGGAGTTCTTACATCCAGAATTTCAATTTTCGGATTATCCAGCATTAATGTTTTTGCTTCTGCTGCCGTAATGTTTTTCACGTTATTTTGCGAG
>JBBRGD010000175.1:0-5088 GCA_038241065.1 Flavobacteriales bacterium | reverse complement strand
GTGAACCTTTAAATCTTCGGAAGTTATTGGGGTTTCTTTATTCATTTTGATTTTTATTCAATGGGGAAACAGTAGAAAAAATATTAAAAGCATTATTTCGATCGAATTTCAATTCATTAGAAACACAGCTGAAATTAATCTCTTCAAAGGAAAGGTTTTTTTGGAAATAAAACGAAAATATTCTTCCTCTCCCAAATATTCCAATATGTTCAGGTAAAAAAATTTTGAATTTTGCCCCGAAGCCTCGGGGTTGAATTTCTTTAATGTTGATGTATTGGCGTCCGCCCCTAAATCAACATTAAAGAAAAAATCCGTAATTTTGCAGCTATGGCATTATCAAACAACGACATTTTTAAAAAACTGAGGGTTGCGCTAAAATTGCGCGACGAGGATATTGTGAATATTTGCGCCCTGGTAGATTTTAAAGTAACCCGAAGCGAACTGGGTGCAATTTTTAGAAACGAGGACCATCCTAAATATGTGGAATGCGGAGACCAATTTCTTCGTAATTTTCTAAACGGACTCGTGATACATATGCGGGGACCTATGCCGAAGAAAGAACCGGGAAACAAGAGTCAGAATAAAGAATAAAGACTTTTGAAGTACGAAGTTAGAAGTAAAAAAAAAAGAGTCAGAAATAAAGACTATCGACTAAAACATAAACATAAAAAGATCCCGGATAATATCCGGGATTTTTTGTTTATATAAAAAGATTTAGGCTAGTACTGCCTGTACTTTATCTGCTGCTTCCTGAAATTCGACAGCACTTTGAACATCAAGTCCGCTGTTGTCTATCAATTCCTTGGCAATATCGGCATTGGTACCTTGGAGGCGCACAATAATAGGCACTTTAATGGCATCTCCCATATTTTTATAAGCATCTACAATTCCCTGGGCTACACGATCACATCTCACAATTCCACCAAAGATATTGATAAGGATAGCTTTTACATTATCGTCTTTTAAAATCAACCTAAAGCCTTCTTCTACCCTTTTGGCATCTGCCGTCCCTCCTACGTCAAGGAAATTGGCAGGTTCACCACCGGCTTGTTTAATAAGGTCCATGGTTGCCATTGCAAGTCCGGCTCCGTTAACCATACAGCCAACATTTCCGTCAAGATCCACATAGCTAAGTCCAACTTTCTTGGCCTCGACTTCTACGGGGTTTTCTTCGCGGATGTCGCGCATTTCAAGATAATTTTTATGACGGAAAAGCGCATTGTCATCTAAAGTAACTTTGGCATCTACCGCAAGTATTTTATTGTCGCTGGTTTTTAATACAGGATTTATCTCGAATAAAGAAGAATCAGATTTATCATAAGCCGTATAAAGCGCCATCACAAATTTGGTCATTTCTTTAAAAGCATTTCCGCTTAAACCAAGGTTAAAGGCAATCCTTCTGGCCTGAAAAGGCATAATTCCTACGGTAGGATTTATTTCTTCGGTAAAAATTAAATGTGGAGTATTTTCAGCAACCGCCTCAATATCCATTCCACCTTCAGTAGAATACATGATCATATTTCGGCCTGTAGCTCTGTTTAACAAGACAGACATATAATATTCTTCGGGTTCGCTATCACCTGGATAATATACATCTTCAGCAACCAATATCTGATGAACTTTTTTACCTTCAGCAGAAGTTTGCTTAGTAATAAGGTTCATCCCAATCATTTTACCTGCAATTTCTTCAACTTCTTTCAGGTTTTTGGCAAGTTTCACACCACCACCTTTTCCGCGGCCTCCGGCGTGAACCTGAGCCTTGATCACATGCCAACCGGTCCCGGTTTGCTCGGTAAGTTCTTTGGCAGCATCTACTGCTCCTTTTGCATTGTGGGCAACAATCCCACGCTGAATGCGTACGCCAAAGCTGCTTAAAATTTCTTTCCCTTGATATTCATGTATGTTCATAATCTGCTTTTTATTCAGTATTAATAACGGTTCTCAAAAGTAACGAATGTAAAATGAAAGTAAAGGGATTGCACCAATCTTTTTTAAATTTGAAGATTGAGGTTATTCTACTTAAAATCAAGGTTTTAATTTTATATTTTTTGGATTCCATCGCTTTTTTATAATGGTTTAAATCCCTATTGACTATATCGTTGTAGAGATTAAACAGGAATTCTCCTAATTTAATGCAATTTCTCAGGTACTTTTGCATATTAATTTTATGTCAAAATGAAGAAAGCATTATTTGCCTTAGCCATTGGAGGGTTTGGGATTGGAATGACAGAATTTGTTATTATGGGAATCCTTCCCAATGTTGCAGAAGATCTAAAAATAACTATTCCACAGGCAGGGCATTTCATTTCTGCTTATGCACTTGGAGTAGTGGTAGGAGCACCTATTATTACCGGGATAGCAGGAAGATGGCCGGCCCATAAGATCCTTATGTGGTTAATGGTATGGTTTACTATATTCAATACCCTCTCCGGCTTTGCAAATAGTTACAATACTTTAATGGCAGTTCGGTTTTTATCGGGTTTGCCGCACGGGGCCTTTTTTGGTATTGGAGCTGTAGTAGCTGGAAAGCTGGCTAAACCCGGAAAATCCGCTCAGGCAATCGCTATGATGTTTACCGGGTTAACCCTTGCCAATGTATTGGGAGTTCCATTAGGCACTTTTTTAGGCCAGCATTTTAGTTGGGGAGTTTCATTTATGGCGGTAGGTGTAGTTGGGGTGCTTGCGGTACTTGGAGTAAAATTTTGGATGCCCGTACTGCCAAAATCATCTTCCAATGGCCTGCGAAAGGATCTTAAAGTTTTAAAGCGAGGCGAATTATGGATGGTTTTCTTGCTTACCACTATTGGCACCGGCGGATTTTTCGCTTGGTACAGTTATATAGCTCCTCTAGTAACCGATGTAGCCGGACATCCGGAAGGAATGGTAAGTTATGTAATGATACTGGCAGGAATTGGGATGGTTGTGGGTAATTTTATTGGTGCCAAACTTGCTGAAATATACTCCCCCATCAATGCTGTAGTTATCACCCTTATCATAATGGTAGTTTTGCTGGTTAGCAATACCTTCTTTGCAGATGGTAAAATCGCTGTGCTGGTATTGACCTTTTTAATAAGCACCTTTGCTTTTTGTCTTGCTACCCCTATTCAAATGGCGATGATCACTACAGCAAAAGGTTCTGAAATGCTAGGCTCTTCCCTTAACCAGAGTGCCTTTAATGTTGGGAATGCGAGCGGAGCTTATTTTGCGGGCTTACCAATTGCTATGGGTTATGGTATAGAATCTGCAACGCTTGTGGGTGCTGCAATGGCCGGAACCGGAGTATTTATTGCGCTGGGAATTATTGTGGTGCGTAGAAAAAGAGAAAAAGCACAAGCCACATTGGCCTTTGAATAATTTGAATAATAGGTGCCATAACCCTTTTATGCTTAAATTATAATAGCAAGAAGATATTGTCAGCTTTTAAACAATTATCCGGATTGTGTTATTTTCTGACAATCATTATCGATATTTGGATTTCTAATTTATTTTTGCCCTTTCTAAAGAAAATATTAAATGAACGATCAAGACCTTATTAAAATTGCAGCGGAATTTGGAAGCCCTGTTTATGTGTACGATGCTGAAAAAATTAAATCCCAATATCATCGACTAACAAATGCTTTCAGCAAAGTAAAAAAGCTCAGGATAAATTACGCGGTAAAGGCACTTTCCAATATTTCCATTTTAAAACTTTTTAAAAGCCTTGACTCCGGACTGGACACGGTTTCATTTCAGGAAGTACAATTGGGACTTAAAGCGGGTTTTGATCCTTCAAGAATTATATTTACCCCAAACGGGGTTTCTTTGGAAGAAATTGAGGATGTAGCCAAACTTGGTGTGCAAATCAATATCGACAATTTGTCCATCCTGGAGCAATTTGGAACGCGCTATCCCAAGGTGCCGGTTTGCATTCGTATCAATCCGCATGTGATGGCAGGGGGAAATTCCAATATTTCTGTGGGACATATCGATTCCAAATTCGGGATCTCAATTCATCAGATCCCACATTTATTGAGGATCGTGGAAAACACCGGAATGAATATCAATGGAATTCATATGCATACAGGTAGTGATATCCTGGATATTGAAGTGTTTTTATATGCTTCGGAAATTTTGTTTGATACCGCAAAACATTTTAAAGATCTTGAATTTTTGGATTTCGGCAGCGGATTTAAAGTGCCTTATAAGGAAGGTGATATTGAAACCGACATCGAAGAATTGGGCGAAAAACTGACCAAAAAATTTAAATCCTTCTGCAAAGAATATGGCCGTGAACTTACCCTGGCCTTTGAACCCGGAAAATTCCTAGTGAGCGAAGCCGGAAAGTTTGTGGTACGGGTAAATGTAATAAAACAAACCACTTCCACTGTGTTTGCAGGTGTAGACAGCGGATTTAACCATTTGATACGTCCCATGTTTTATGGGTCGCAGCAAGTGATCAGAAATATTACAAATCCGGAGGGAAAAGAGCGATTTTACTCAGTAGTTGGCTATATATGCGAAACAGATACTTTTGCTACCAACCGCAGGATCGCAGAAATAAAAGAAGGCGATCTGCTTTGTTTCAGCAATGCCGGTGCATATTGCTTCACCATGGCCAGCAATTACAACTCCCGTTACCGGCCCGCCGAAGTTCTATGGTACAACGGGGAAGCACATTTAATACAGAAACGGGAGACTTTTGAGGATCTTATTCGGAATCAGGTGGAAGTGGAAATGTAAAAAAAGTGAGCCTGTGATCACGTCATAATGTTATATTGTTGGCTATGTTTTATCAACCTGGTTGTAATCCGTTATTTTTCTTGGTTTTCTGGTCAGGGTTTTTAAACTTTAAACTTTGAGCTTTAAACTTGTTTCTCCGCCAATGATAGGTTAAAAACTATAGATCAAATTTTAAAAATATTAACTTGCAGCTATAAAACCTGACCAGTTAACTTTATGTTGTATATTCTACACAATTCCGCAGATCTTAAAGAAGTAGAAGAAAAAATAATCCCATTGATTGAGGGCAGGGATCACCAATTGGTTTCATTCCCCCTAAATTCTGATTTTACCCCGGAAAAAGATGCTCTTTTAGTTGCTTATTTGAAC
>JBBRGD010000174.1:0-5102 GCA_038241065.1 Flavobacteriales bacterium | reverse complement strand
AATGCGCTGTAAACAAACAAGCCAAGGTAATAATGAGGAATTAATCCGATGCCAAAATAGAACATTCCGCCCTGAATAAAAAGCAGGAGTTCGGTGGCCAGAAACCCGGCAAGGAAACCGGCGATTCCCCATTTCAGAAGTTTGCTTTCGGGATTTACAAACTGACTTTGCAATAAAAAAGCAAACAGAAATCCGCTGATCACACCCAACATCAACAAATGAATAAACCCGATTACAAAATTCCTGATCTGAGCCGAAAGTTGTGCTATTTCCGGAAGCAGGGAAGTAGTTTGCATCCCGATTTTTAGGGCGAAACAGAGAAAGGCAAATCCGAACATCAGTTTGGCAAGGCTTGAAATTTGCGGCCAAAAAAGCGGCCAAACAGGTTTTAGCAGCACGATAAAAAATACTGCCGAGACAAGCTGAAAAATGACCCCCAAACCATTGATCCATAATAAAATGGGATGAAAAGCATACCAACTAACCGGCAGCGCCATGGTCATTACCGTGGCAAAAATAAGAGACCAAAAAAACCATTTGAATTTTTTGAGATCTATTTTAATCTCAAGTCTGCTAAGAATTTTAAAAAATACGGACAACACCGCAAACAGGAACCAGCCGTTAAACTGAAAGTGCAAAAAGAACTGGATGGCGATATTGAAAAATGCCGACTGATTTCCCATGGTCGCCACCGCCGGGCCTAGGCACCAGATCCCTATGGTGGAAAGCAGCATAAACAACAAAGATGTCTTTAAAAGATAGCGTTCCGGAAGATCATTTCCTGCCTGGTCTTTCCAGACCAACCTGAAGAAATAATAGCTGCAAAAAATATGAAGCGTAGAAAAACTTATGGAAATAGCGGCATAGCCCTGGAATGGAAAACTTAGCATCATTCCCACAACAGCGATCTCGGTAACCCAAAACAACCTCGAATATGCTTTCGAATATTTCGGAATAAAATAATAGACAATAAAACTGAACAGCATCAAATAAACCCAACCCAACATCGCCACATGGGAATGGGCGTGCGTTAAATACCTAAAGTTAATTCCAACCGGGAATACAAACACAAACCTCAGTAAAAGCCCCAAAAGGGCTGCGATTAAAAAATTGATCAAACAGGTGAGGAGCCAGGATTTTTGCATTATACCAGTTGGGGAGCTATAGTGAGATTTGTTTCAAAAATAAGGAAATTATAGCAATTCCACTCCGATGCATCGGGGCAAAACCATTCGAACTTTTTTCAATTGAACAAGCCCGATTAGCGTGGGTTAAATCACAGCGGAAGTTATTGGCTGATAAAATTCAAATCAAAGGATAAATTTGGTGACAGATCGGGTAACAGAAAAGATAACTTTGTTAACTGATATTTTTATTAATATTTGATTTCAAAAAAAAAACAATTAATTGAAAATCACATAATTAGATGTTTTTTGATGTCCAATGACACTTTAAAAGTCGGGACGACAGAACTAAACTGCACCCTGCAATAGTTTGATTACCAGACAATTATTCTATTTCAATAAATCAAGGTAACCTAATAGGTAACTTTTGCTTCGATTGTTTTCGTAAAAACAAAGATAAGGGAATATTCTAAATTAAAAGTCAATAAGTTGATTCAAATTTTATTAAAACCTCAAAAATCTATAAATCAAGGAAAAACATCATTAAAATGATATTGAGGTCAGTCAACTCAAAGAATTCATTCCTGAGATACAAAAGATTGGATAGAATCATAAAGAAATTTAGAAATTAGAGAATGCAACTGTGATATCCGAACTCAACAAAACACATTTTCTACATTTCAATATTACTAAGAACGATCTCGATGTAAACCCATGATTTCAAAAAGGGCTGCTGAATATAAAATTTCTTCTTTCTACTATACAAATAATTTTTAGTATTATTTAGCTGAAAGCACAACTATCCGAAAGTTGAAAAATAAAAAAGTCTGACAATCCCTTATTTTTGTTTTGTACACAAAAAATGCGAACAAGCCTTTAATCCGCCAAATTATTGATTTATGTCCCCATTGAATGCTCACCCACTATACCGAACAGCATCGGAGTGATAAGGGATGCAGTAAATATAAGGCTACGACCAATTTGTTGCAATGACTTTCGGACAGATGGACAAATGCCTTAGCCTGAATGATTTTTCCACTGGTTTAGAATGACTTCTATATAAGCAGTTCTATATACTTTGGTTAGGTTTAGAAGAAATCATTCATTCATAAAAATATCCTGAAATGCGTTTTCAATAATCTTAATTTCAGCACCTTTCAACTCTTCAAACTGTTTCTCTCTTTTTTTAGTTGATAATTTTCCTGCATTTTGGTCCAGGAACTTTATTAACAAATCTACTTTGGTATCAGGTAATGATATATGATCATTTACAAATTGAGTCATTCGGTCGTATTTTTCCAGATAATCCAGTTCGGCAGGGATAATTTTTTCAATGGTATCTTCTACACATTCGTATAAAAATTCTCCTTGTTTTGTAAGATCAAAATATCGGTAAAGGTCAATAGTCTCATTTAATATTTCAATATTGTGATCTGGTGTTTCTTTCCATTGAATTAAATTGACTCTTGGGGATGAAAAATGTTCCAGAATGTCCTGATATTTATCAATACGATCTAAAATTGCTGAGGATATAGGAAAAATCATTCCCCTTTTGGTATATCCCATCCTGGTGAGGATATGATGTATGATATATCGATGAATCCTTCCGTTACCGTCAAATAACGGATGTATAAACACAAAACCAAAGGCTATGCTTGTTGCCGCCAATACGGGATCATAACCGCCTTGTTGCAAAATTGAGTTGGTTTTCAATAATCCCTGCATCAGGGAAGGTAAGTCTTTTGCCTTCGCAGAGACATGATCGGGCATAGGTGTAAAGGTTTCTCTATCATGCTCACCTATAAAACCTTCTCCCTTCCTAATACCCATATTTTTGAGTTTCTTATTCCCAATTACAATATCCTGCAATCGTTCAATTTCCTCCAAGTTAAGCGGTATTTTCCCTGATTGTCCTATAGCTTTTCCCCAATTGCGGGCTCGTAAATTAGGAGGATTTTCCCCTTCTATGGCAAAGGAAGCCTTAGAATCCTTTAATAATAAAAAGGCTGCCGTTCTACGTATCAAATCTTTATCCCTTTTTCCCAAACCAGTATCAATGGCTTGGGAAAGATTTTTTTGGATATAATCTTCCAACTTTTCCGTTTTACGAACCATGGGACAATAATCAGGAGTTCCTGGCAGATTGTTCCTTACCCGGTGTCGAGTTGAGTTAATAGCCAAGCCCGGGAATTGGATGGAGGCATTCACAATATCTACATAAGTACCTCTTTTGAGGTCTGGGACATCTAGTTTTTCCCGTAATAGCCATTCATATAGAAACCAAGCCCTCCTGGTATATTGGCTTGTTGGTTCCTCTTCCAGCATTTTCAAAATGACTTCTTTTCCCATCAATTCAAAAAACCTTTTTAGGATATAGAGGTCTATAGCCTCATATTTCAAAGCAAATAATAAGTGACTTTTAAGGTCGTCATTGGGCTTATGCCTAATGGTAAACACCTTCCAATCCTCGGTATCATAACGTTGGTGTTTTGCTGTAGCCATTGCAAATATATCGGGTAAAGGCATTTCAATTTTTAACAGATTTTCAATTATTTCTATAAGTAAGGCATAACCAACCAGGAATCCTTCCTCAGGTAGATTGCGCCCGTGAAAAATAGTTACACGGCGTGAAAAATAGTGTTTCATAGGTAGTTCTTATGAAATTTAATTACAAAGATACTATGAAAAACCATTATTCTGTATGAAAAACGATTATTATATGGGTGATATTAGGAATAATGGTTATTTTTTAAAGATCCAGAGAAGAAGGGAGGTCTCGCCTCGATAGTTTATAAGCAGCAGTTTATCACTGAATTTAAATTTGTGTGAGTCCGTTAAAAAAGACAATGTTTGTATACATCCTTTAAAAATCAGGTTTTAATTGAATTTGATGTGGTGGCATGGCAGGAAATAGTAGCAACATTTTTATCCCGGCAGAAGGTACTTATTGGTTTATACTGATCTAATATTAAAACAAGATAAACGCTGTAGGGAAACCGCTCAAAAGATTTTTGATGAGTACATCCAGCCATTCCTATAAAGAGCTTGCTATACGTTATTTTAAAGAGGGCATTTCAAAATTTGAGAAACTGATTATTTCCAGATAGTTGAACTACATTGTATTTCCAAGAATGAAACTTCCAGGTGCACATTAGCTTCCGGTAAAATTATTATTAGAACTCCACAACCCCTCAGCACATTCCCCTTTATCCAGATACTTCCCAAATGAGATGCTCCGTATTTCGGGGAAAGCGCTTCGTCGAAAAGGTCTTGGACACAGGCAAAAAAGTGATCCCCTTCGTTGCGCTAATCCGCAGAAAAAGCGGAAACGCTCCACTCCGGGAACAACCTTTTTGCCTGAGTCCGCCGGATTTGTATTTCTTTCATGTTTTGTATTTGACGCAGCCGGTTGAATCTTCACCATGTTCGTTGATTCACCTTCCAGACCCATTCTGCAGTAACCCATTTTTTGAGAAAGCAAAGTTCCGGAATTTAGAAATTAGCCGGCCTTATAGCTGACTCATTCAAAACTTCAGGATCCTTTGGCGGCCTATCCTAATTCTAAATTCCCGGTTAATGGCATATCAAAAGATGGTAACAGCGAGGGCTCTATAGGAAGTAAATCAAATCCGACAAGGCTTTGTTCAATTTAACCATTTTTTTTCTTTCAACCTGAAAATCAAAAATGGAAAACACTCCGGATATAAAAAGTAAATCATTTAAAATAGCGCTGAATGACCTGAGTAGGTATTACAAAATCGAATATGGTATTTTCAATTTATTCGAGGGAAGGTTTAATGCCGTTTTTTGAATATGAAATCCAAAGTATGACGTCTCAGGTTTTACACATTTGGATCCAAATGATGCCTTTTGCAACCGGATTGTATGAATTATTCATTTTAATTGAATGGGGAAAAATCGTAATTTAAAAGTGCTGAATTTCAGCATTGTATAGTGGTCCCATTGATTTGACTTTCG
>JBBRGD010000173.1:0-5113 GCA_038241065.1 Flavobacteriales bacterium | reverse complement strand
CTTGAAAAATTAAAAAATATTGTAACTCCATATGTTCAGAATAAAGAAGGCCTGGAAAATTTTGATGAGAATACTGACTTTTTAAATGATTTAAAGATCAATTCGGCTAACTTGGTTGATGTGATATTGGATGTGGAAGATGAATTCAACATAGAAATTGACAACGATTCCATGAACGATATGCTTAACGTTCTGGATGCAAAAAAAATTATTCAGCTTAAACTGGCAGGAAAATGATAGGCAATGATATTGTCGATTTTAATACGGCAGCTATGCAAAGCGATTGGCAGCGCAGGGGTTTCTTGGAGAAATTGTTTTCAGAAACCGAACAAAGCTTAATTTTAAATTCTGAATTTCCGGAACGCAGGCTTTGGTTGTTATGGGCGATGAAAGAAGCCACCTATAAAGCCCATCAGCGTCGGTTTAAATTGCCCAGAAGTTTTAATCCGAAACAATTTAACTGTGAAATTATTTCCGGGGATAATAATTCTGTTTTTGGAAAAATTCAAATACGGGATTGCAGTTATTACACTCAAACATTCATTGGGGAAGAATATCTTCATTGCATTGCTTCCCAATTTCAGCAAAAAGAAACAGTGCAAAAGGTCTTGTTACATTCAACAGATATAAAACAGGAGTTGATCCTGGCTGTTTCAGAATTTAAGAAACTTCCGCAGGCAAAAATAAGTATAGAAAAAGACCGCAATTTTATCCCGTATATGATGTATGAGGACGATAAAATAAATTGTGACTTTTCGCTTTCACATCACGGGATTTTTTCGGCATTTGCCCTCTCCTTAACACAGTGCTAAAAGCCCGTTAAAAACATAAAAACGCATTGTCAAATTCCCTTCTAATTGTACCTTGATTGCATAAACCAAAACTTATTGAAATTATGAAAATCGTAGATAAATTAAATAAATTAGAGCAGTTTGATACACAAACGCCTGAGTTTATAGCAAAAGGAGAAACCGGAAAATTTTTAAAATTGATCCCGGATACCTTTATTATTAAGGGTGATGCCGGTAAAGATGGTTTTAATCAGGGCTATGCCATCCGGCATCTAAATCAAAAAGACATTATCCTGATTGATGTAATTGAAAAAGCAACCAAGGGAGCAGTAAAAAAGTGGGTTGAAGATGGCTATAATATCAAGGCAATTTTAATTTCCAATACATCGGTATTAAAAAATGCCTATGCCGATCTAAAAACGATTTCTGAAGACACGGGAGGAGCCCCAATTTATGCGCATCCAATGACAACCCTAAAGGAGGATTTTAAAATTAAAGATATAACCGCTAAAAAAAATGAATTGTTTAAAAGTTTTGGTTTAACCATTTTTAATCTTCCGGGAAACGGCGGAGGATCGGTGATCATACATTCAAATATTAATGAAGGGATGCTGTTTACCGGGGAAGATGCTTTGGGTTCTCCTTATGACAGCGAATTAAATAAGTTTTCCCGGCCACAAATGAAAAGTAAAAATGATGAGTATGGACTTGCCCAAAGCTGGAGTGAATTTGAACAGCCGTTCCGCTATTTATTTCCGTTGCGTGGGAAGCCCGGATTTAACATTGAGGAAGATGACCAATCCGCAATTTTGAATAAATTGAGCAGAATGCGGGAATAATATATTTTATGACAAATCAGTTCATAAAATTTTGAGTGCCTAAAATGACAAAAGTAAAGTATCATTATATTTTATTGATGATACAAGAAGGTAGCTTTTTTATATTAATAGTGAATTCAAGACTAAACTATTCTGTTAGTCTTGAATTCAACTTATAAACGCAGGTTTTTTAAATTGATAATATCGAATCTAGCTTTCTGAATATATGCGGAGATGATTATTCCGATCACCAATTTTCAGTTTCTTTTTCCATTTCAATTAGCTCTTCAATTTCCTAGCTGTTCAAACTTAGGCTAATCATCGGAAATTTCGCCATCTTTATGGCGAATGATCATGGTAATTGTTTCGTAAATCATAATGATTATCGATATAAACCCGCTACCCAAGATTGAGGCAATTCTAAAGCAAAAACAATTCCGCCAATAATGGGTCGCCTATAAACTAAATTAATCTGAAACTCCATTTTAAGCAATAATAGTTATTAAATGTACCAGTAAATAAAAATTTTTTGGTTTTATTTAATATAAGATGTTGTTAAATGAAGGTGTTAATCTATTAAAAATTAATAATTTGGGTTAAAACTCACTTGATTATGGCCAAATATAATGTCACCCAAAAACTGATTAAATCTCACCTTCTCCATGGGGAAATGAATCCTGGAAATGAGATTGGAATTAAAATAGACCAGGCTTTGCTCCAGGATGCAACCGGAACACTTGTACAACTGGAATTGGAAGCAATGAACCTTAAAAAAGCCAAAACTGAAGTTGCGGTTCAATATGTAGATCATAACTTGCTTCAAACCGATTTTAAAAATGCCGATGATCATTTATTTCTGCTCTCGGCTGCACAAAGATTCGGTTTGTGGTATTCCAGGCCTGGAAACGGTGTGAGTCACCCTGTTCATATGGAAAGGTTTGGAAAACCGGGAAAAACCATGATAGGATCTGACAGTCATACTCCTGCAGCGGGATCTTTGGGAATGCTTGCAATTGGAACCGGAGGTCTTGATGTAGCAGCTGCTATTGCTGGACAACCCTACTTTGTTAAGATGCCCAAAATAATGGGAGTTAAGCTTACCGGAAAATTGCCGGATTGGGTGAGTGCTAAAGATGTGATTCTGGAAATGTTGAGAAGATATGATGTAAAAGGCGGGGTTGGAAAAATAATAGAATATTATGGAGAAGGTTTAAAACATCTAAGTGCCATGGATAGGCATGTAATTGCCAATATGGGAGCAGAACTTGGAGCAACCACAACTGTTTTTCCGAGTGATGAAGAGACCAAAAGGTTTTTACGCTCTCAGAAAAGAGAAGAAGATTGGAAAGAATTAATTGCAGATGAAGGTTGCACTTACGATTTAGAGGACGAGATCATTTTGGATGATCTGATTCCATTAATTGCACTACCTACAAGTCCGGGTAATGTAGTTCCTGTGAGTGAAGTAGCAGGAAAACCAATCAGCCAGGTGGTAATTGGATCTTCAGCAAATCCCGGATTGCGAGATTTCTGGATGGCAGGAGCAATTGTAAAAGATAAAAGCATAAACAATGAGGTTTCTTTTGATGTGAATCCTACTTCCAGACAGATCATACAGAATATGATTAAGAATCGAGCTTTTACCAATCTTATAAAAGCCGGGGCTAGATTTCATCAATCCGGATGTATGGGTTGTATAGGTATGGGGCAAGCTCCGGCTTCAAACACTATTAGTTTAAGGACCGTGCCACGCAATTTTCCAAGCCGCTCCGGTACGGAAGATGACCAGGTTTATTTATGCAGCCCTGAAACGGCTGCGGCCTCGGCCCTCACCGGAAAAATAACCGATCCCCGGGATCTGGAAAAACTCTATTCTATGAGCTATCCTAAATATGTGCAGCCGGAACTGGAAATAATTAATACAGAAATGCTGGTTCCACCACTTGAAGACGGGTCTAAACTTGAATTAATTAAAGGACCCAATATAAAAGCCTTGCCCTATATAGAACCCTTGCAGGATAAATATTGCGTACCGGTATTGTTGAAAATGGGTGATAATGTTTCTACAGATGAGATCTTGAAAGCAGGAGCAGAGGTGCTACCATTCAGAAGTAATTTACCGGAAATTAGTAAATATTCATTTATAGTTATAGATGATACTTTTTATGATAGGGCTCAAAAGGCAAAATCTGATCATGGCGGACATGTTGTAGTAGCAAAAGAAAATTATGCCCAAGGTTCTAGCAGGGAGCATGCTGCACTGGCACCCAAATATTTAGGACAGGTTGCTGTTATCGCCCGGAGTTACGCCAGAATTGCCTGGCAGAATCTTGTGAATTTTGGAATTCTGCCTTTAGAATTTATAAATATTGAAGATTATGATCATATAGAGCAGGGAGATATGGTGTTGTTAAAAAACCTTCCTGAAGATATTAAAAACAGAAAAAATATTCAGGTTGTTGTTCAAAAAGAGAATGGAAACACTGTTGATTTTGAGACAAAACATACTTTAAGCGACAGACAGATCGATATTTTATTAAAAGGTGGAATTATAAATGAGTTCAAAGAAAAATTAGAACAAAAAGGCTTAAAAGCATAATAAAGGAATACTTATCAAAAATGAAAAAGTCATGAAAATAGGAGTAATTGGAAGCGGAAATATTGGAGGAAATTTAGGAAAACATTGGGCACAAGCAGGCCATGAAGTATTGTTTAGCTCCAGACACCCGGAGCAATTGAATGATATTGTAAGAGAAGCCGGTGGAAATTCTAAAGCTGTGAGTGTAGAAAAAGCTTTTGAAGAAGATGCCGATGTTTATTTATTAGCGGTGCCTTTTAAAGCATTAGATAAAATATCTGAATTATATGCAGGAGAATATGGTGGAAAAGTAATTATAGATGCCACCAATCCATATCCTGAAAGAGATGGAGAAATGGCACAGGAAGTTAGAGATTCAAATAGAAATGCATCAGAATATACCGCCATGAAGTTTAATACTGCTAAGATAGCCAAAGCCTTTAATACCATTTATGCAGATCATTTAAAGAACAGAGCCTTTAGAGATTCAGATAAATTAGCAATTCCATATGCTGCTCAGGATCAGGAGAGCAAAGAAACTGCCAGAAAATTAATTGAAGATATTGGTTTTGATGCGGTATACGTTGGTGATCTTACTCAAACTAAGATCATGGATCCAGACCAAAAAGTATATGGACAATCTGTAAGCAGGCAGGAATTAGAAAAAATGATATCTTAGATAAAAAATCAGACATACCACTTTTTTAAGGGAATCACTTAAGAAAAATAGGAGTAAACATTCTTTAAGTATTTATGAAAGAAGAAAAAAAAACTGCAGGAGAAGTTCAGAAGCAAGAAAATATAGATTCTGAACTTAAAGAATCTGAAGTCAAGAGTGGAGAAAGTAATGCCAAAAAGCACGGAGAAATTTTAAATGAACAATTAGAAGAGGGGAAAGCTGTTTTTGGTAGCAGTCCCAGTTTTAT
>JBBRGD010000172.1:0-5118 GCA_038241065.1 Flavobacteriales bacterium | reverse complement strand
TTTTTTCACTTTTTACCAGATAGGAGTCTTAAAATATTTTACCGTACTATAATCGTACAAATATTAAAATGTAAAAACCTCAACAATCTATAAATTAGGTAGTTGAGGTTTTTATTTGTAGCCTCGCCAAGAATCGAACTTGGATCTAAAGTTTAGGAAACTTCTATTCTATCCGTTGAACTACGAGGCCGTTATTTTTAATGAGTGCAAATTTATAAACTTCTCAGTAGTTACAACATTTCGAGTCTGTTTTTTTTTTAAAATAACTAGTTTTTAAAATTTGATACTAAAAACAGAGTCTGTAAGTATAGATCACAGAAACTCCCCCGGCATGTCATTTTGAACCCAGTGAAGAATCCCGCTTACTCATTGGACGAATCCTGTTTGAAAGGTGGTAAAAGTTTCATAGTCATATTTTCACCCAAGCAGTAGGGATTCTTCCTCGCCCCAAAAGCTCGTTCAGAATAACAAAAAACTTCCCCGGTTGTCATTCTGAACGCAGTGAAGAATCCCGCGTTATCATTGGACGATTCTTGTTTGAGAGACGATAAAAGTTTTATACTCAAATTTTCACCCACGCAGTACGGATTCTTCCTCGCCCCAAAAGCTCGTTCAGAATGACAAAAAAAAGGGAATGGTTCTTTCAGTCTGACAAACTAAACGATTCAACAAATAAACAAATCAACATTAACAAATGATGTGTAATTGTTTAACTGTTGAATTGTGGTATATGGTTATTACGAGGAACAAATCTCGGTTATCCCATAATAATAAAATATTGCTTCATTTCATTAAGGATGACGAACTAAACAATTCAACGAATAAACAAATAAACATTAAAAAGAAATTTCCTATTTTTAAGAAAAATTAAACCCGCTATGAAGTCTGCTAATTTAATCGCTACATTGTTATGCATCTTTATATTAGGCGCTACAAATGCCCAAAATAATCCTGTTATGAAAGATCCTTTTGCCCATACTTTTTCTATAGTTGCCCGGGATTCCATCACAGGGGAAATGGCCGTCGGGGTTCAAAGTCATTGGTTTTCTGTAGGTGTTTTAGTTCCATGGGGGAAATCTGGGGTTGGGGTGGTCGCTACCCAATCCTTTGTGAATCCTGCTTATGGACCAAAAGGGCTCGAATTGATGGAAAAAGGAAAGTCTTCGGTTTCGGCATTGAAAGGGCTGGTTGCTAAAGATGAAGGGAAAGATTTCCGCCAGGTGGCTTTTTTGGATGCCACGGGCAAAGCTTCGGCATTTACGGGAGAAAAATGCGTAGAATCGGCTTTACAACACGTTGGAAATAACTTTTCAGTTCAGGCCAATATGATGTTAAACGACAATGTAGTTCCTGCAATGGCCAAAGCGTTTAAGGAAAATGCAAATCTCCCGCTGGCAGAAAGGGTGGTAAAAGTTTTACAGGCCGCCCAGGCAGCTGGCGGTGATATTCGTGGGAAACAATCGGCGGCCTTAATTGTAGTGGGTCCAGATAAAGTTGAAAATTCCTGGGAAGACAAGAAAATTGATCTGCGAGTAGATGATAGCGAGGATCCTTTGAAAGAATTGGAGCGCCTTCTAAAAGTAGCGAGAGCTTATGAATTTATGAACAGGGGTGATCTGGCCATGGAAGAAAATAATGTGGATGAAGCCCTGAAACAATATGGCAAAGCAGAGGAATTGTTTCCCGAAAATCTGGAAATGAAATTCTGGAAAGCTGTAGCCCTGGCAAACAGCCAAAGACTTGAAGAAGCCATACCCGTTTTTAAATCGGTTTTTGAAGCAGATGACAACTGGCGCACACTAACCATGCGCTTACCCGCTTCCGGATTATTAAATGTGTCAGAAATAGAACTAAAACAAATTGTGGATTAATCAACTATTTATTATATTACTCATTTAAATTTAATTAAACTCAGGAGATCATGAAAATTAAAAATATAGGTTTTGCAATAATAGTAGGGATATTGGGAGTAATGATTTCCTGCAAGGAGGAAAAAAAGGATGCGGATCCAGCAAATTCGAAAGTTGAGATCCAGGAAAATCCAAAAACCACCGCGGCCCTGAATCCTGTTCACGGAGTACCGGGACATCGTTGTGATATTCCTGTAGGAGCTCCTCTTGATCAGGCAGCTTCTGCAAATACAGCGCAACAAAGCAATCCAACGATTTCTTCTGAAGTTTCACCGGTTTGGGCAAACAAGCCTGCTCCGGTAAAAAATCCGCCTCACGGTCAACCCGGGCACGACTGTGCTGTTCCTGTAGGGGCGAATCTCAAACCCTAAAGATTCAGGATAATATCTTTTAACACATAAATTTAGATAGCCCGGGTATTTTTCATAAAAAATCCGACTAACAATTAAAAAATGATTCCCTCGAATAACCCCCACTTTTATTCTGAATTACCCGTAAATACAATTTCTATCAGTGATCTGGTTGCCGATAAATCATTGTTTTCTGAAGTTCCTGAAGATTGGCATGTACTGGTTGCCGATATTAAAAATTCTACCCAGGCTATTAAAAACGGGAAGCATAACGAGGTGAATTTAGTAGCCACAGGAAGTATTATTGCTGTTTTAAATATTGTTTATTCTGAAAAAATAAACGTTCCGTTTTTTTTCGGGGGCGATGGCGCCACTATCCTTGTGCCTTCCAAATATCTTAAAAGCGCCATGTCGGCTTTAGAAAAGCATCAAAAAAATACACTTAAAAATTTTGGATTTGAATTAAAGGTCGGGCATTTATCGGTTGAGGAAATCTATAAAAAGAACATCGAACTTATTATTGCCAAAGCTCAAATTAACGATATTTTTAATATCCCGGTCATTCTGGGCAACGGATTACAATATGCCGAAAGCCTTATTAAAAATGAAGATCCTCTCAAAAAAGGAAATTTCCAGATGGATGAATCTCCATTAAATTTGAATGGAATGGAATGTAAATGGGATAAAATTATGCCTCCGGAAGAAACTCAAGAAGTAGTGAGTTTAATAGTTACCGGATGCGGAGATCAGGATCCTTCAAAAATATTTTCTAAGGTTTTAAAAGCGATCGATGAAATTTACGGCTCGACAAATCGAAGAAAACCTATCTCGGTAAAACGTTTACGATTAAAAGCAGGTTTTCAGAAAATCAATTCTGAAATGCGTGCGAAACTGGGAAAATTTGATGGGTTTTATTTCCTGAAAAATTTTGTGAGAGTAAATTTCGGGAAATTCTATTTGAAAAACAGTAAAGCAGGAAAAAGATACCTTCAAAAATTAGTGGAACTCACTGACACACTTACCATTGACGGCCGAATTAATACTGTAATAACAGGAACTTCAGAGCAACGGATTTCCCTGATTTCCTTTTTAGATCATCTGGAGAGATCCAATAAAATTAAATACGGTTTGCATGTGAGTCAGGAAAGTGTAATGTCTTGTTACGTAAGGAATATGGGCACAAACGAACATATTCATTTTGTAGATGGCGCCGATGGAGGTTATACCAGAGCTGCCAATAGTTTGAAGAAAAAAGCTGCCTTAGCCAAATAATTTCAGCAGATTTCTAAATGAGAATATTATTTTCCAATTTAATTTATTCGCCGGGAATTTAACACGAATATTTAGTAAATCACTATTATATGGAATTAGAAATAAAATCCTAAATAACTCTTAAGTAACATTCTATCGACGTAAAGTGCGTCATTCCTTTCCCTGCTTTAAAAGCTGAAATTTACATACCTTGCAGCTAATGCTCAAAAAAAATCTTATGGACATCTCCTTTGTACGAAATCAGTTTCCCGCGCTTAAAAACGAATTTATTTTTATGGATAATGCCGGAGGATCTCAAATTTTAGGTCGCTCTGTAAATTATATCAGCGAGTATTATACAAACTTCAATGTGCAATTGGGAGCTTCATATAAAATTTCGGAAACTGCGGGAGAAAAACTGAAACGCGTCACCGGGCAAGTGGCGAAATTCATAAATTCCCCGGGGCAACAGGAAATTGTTACAGGCCCTTCCACAACTATGTTATTGCGTATTTTAAGTCTTTGCATCAGCGATACCTGGAAAGCGGGAGATGAAGTGATTATTAGCAATACGGATCATGAGGCGAATGTTTCCTGCTGGACCGACCTTCAGGAAAAAGGTATCAAAATAAAGGTTTGGGAAGTAAATCCGGAGACTTTTCAACTGGAAACGGAGCAGCTCAAAAATCTGCTTTCCAATAGAACCAGGCTGGTAGCAGTAACCCATTGTTCAAATATTTTGGGCAACATCAATCCTATCAAGGAAATTGCCGGAATTGTGCACGAGGCCGGCGCGTTAATATGTGTTGATGGTGTTGCCTATGCCCCACACAGGAAAGTGGATGTGCAGGAACTGGACGCAGATTTTTATGTTTTAAGCTGGTATAAGGTCTATGGCCCCCATCTGGCAGTTATGTACGGGAAATTGCCTTTGTTGATAGGGATGAAAGGCATCAACCACAATTTTTTTAAGCCGGAAGATGTGCCTTATAAATTTCAGCCCGGGAACTTCAATTTTGAACTCACCTATGGCCTTCGCGGCATTCCTGAATATTTTGCCGAATTATATGATCATCATTTTACTGAAGATAAGGATCCCAATATTTCAGATGAAGAAAAATTTAAGCAGAGTTTTGAGCTGATTGGCAACTATGAAGAAATACTTGCCGAAAAATTGCTGAAGTACCTTAATTCAGTTAAAGAGATCAGGATTATAGGAAATAAAACTGCCGATGCATTTAAAAGGGTTCCCACAATTTCATTTGTACACCAAAATTTGAAAAGCCCTGAAATTGTAAAGGAAATTGACAAGGCTGATATCGGGATACGCTTTGGAGATTTTTATGCCAAAAAACTCATTCACGATCTGGACCTGGAAAAATATGGCGGCGTGGTGCGCGTGAGCTTAGTTCATTATAATACAGAAGAAGAAGTGGATAAATTGATTTCAGCCTTTAAAGGAATTTTTTAACCCTTGAGTTCAACTCCTTGCTTTTAATTATTTTTCCGCCAGCTTTCAAAATATTTTCCTTTGCCTGCTGAAAATTCTCAATATCAAGCGGCCGAGTGGCATCTTCAATTAGTGTTGCTGAAAACCCTTCTTTTAG
>JBBRGD010000171.1:0-5126 GCA_038241065.1 Flavobacteriales bacterium | reverse complement strand
CGATTCCACGATTTAACGAGTCCACGAACTAACGAACTAACGAACCCCCATTCAACGAATTATGAAACAAAAATATGCTTTGGTAACAGGAAGTTCCCGTGGAATTGGAAAAGCAATTGCCTTAAAACTTGCTTCAGATTTACAATATAACATCCTGCTGAATTATCATTCCGATGATGAGGCTGCCCTGGAAACCAAAAAATTGGTGGAAGCTGAAAATGTTTCCTGTGAATTGCTGAAATTTGATGTTTCCAATTCCGAACAGACCAAATTAGTGCTGGAAAACTGGACTAAAAACAATATCGAAGCAATAATTGAAGTGATTGTGAACAATGCCGGAATAACCAAAGATGGACTTTTCTTATGGATGAAACCCGAAGACTGGCATTCGGTGATTGACACTTCATTGCATGGATTTTACAATGTGACACAAGCGCTTCTTAAAAATATGCTCACCCAGCGTTACGGCCGGATTATTAATATAGTTTCGCTTTCAGGCCTTAAAGGCAATCCCGGACAGGTAAATTATTCGGCTGCAAAAGGCGCGCTAGTGGCAGCTACAAAAGCCCTTGCACAGGAAATTGGTAAACGCAATGTCACAGTAAATGCAGTGGCGCCCGGATTTATCATCTCGGAGATGACAGCCGGTTTAAATGAAAAGTACCTTAAAAAGATCATTCCCCTGAACCGGTTTGGAAAAGCTGAAGAAGTCGCAGATCTTGTCACGTTTTTGGCTTCAAAAAAAGCATCTTATATCACGGGAGAAATAATAAATATTAATGGAGGCTTGTATTCTTAGATATGGTTAAATGGAAAGGAAAATCCAGGGGTACTGTTTTGGGTTTAAAAATTTATGTTATCATAATAAAAACCTTCGGTTTGATTTCGGCTTATTTTGTATTACTTTTTGTTGTTGCTTATTTTATCATCTTTTCATTTAACTCCACAAGAAGTACCTGGTATCTTTTCAGAAAAAGGCTTAAATATTCTGCTTTGAGCGCTGCACTTCAGGTTTACAGAAGTTATTTTACATTTGGAATGATACAGCTGGACAGGCTTGCTATTGCATCTGGTTTAAAGAATAAATACACCTTTGAATTTGATGGAATACACTATATCAGGGAATTGCTAAAGAAAAAAAAGGGCGGAATTTTGCTAACGGCCCATATTGGCAACTTCAATCTGGCAAATCATTTTTTTGACGATAAGAATATTTCTGTAAATTTAGTACTTACAGATCTGGAGCATCAACAAATTAAAAGTTACCTTGAATCCCTTACCGGAAAATCAAGGATCAGAACAATTGTGGTGAAGGATGATTTAACCCATATTTTCAAAATAAATGAAGCCTTAAAGAATAACGAATTGTTGGTATTTGCAGCAGACAGATATTTGGAAAACACAAAAACCCATACCCATTCATTTTTGGGAAAACCGGTGCGGTTTCCACTGGGGCCTTTTAAACTGGCCGCCAGGAATTCTATTCCTGTATTGTTTATTCATATTATGAGGGAGAAAAATTTTCATTATCATTTTTATGCCAGACCTTATCAAGGTCAGGAAAATTCAGCAAAAGAAATTTTAAAAGCCTATCTTGAAAACATGGAAAAAATGGTAATAAAATATCCGCATCAGTGGTATAATTATTACGATTACTGGAACGATTTCAACTAAACCAAACCCATGTCAGAAAATTTACTCAAAGAACCTATTATTCATTTGGAGAGAATCCTGGAACTGATCCCCCAAAAACATCCTTTTGTGATGGTTGACAGTTTGTATGAATACACTGCTCTTACCGGAAAAACAGGATTCAGCATTCCTCTTGATAATATTCTTGTGGAAAACGGAAGTTTTTCAGAAGCCGGTCTAATGGAACATATGGCTCAAAGCATGTCCTTGCACCGGGGTTATCAGGGATTCCTGTCGGGATTGGACAAACCTAAAACAGGTTTTATAGGTTCCATAAAATCAGTGGAAATTATAGAATTACCCAAAGCAGGCACCACTCTTAGTACCTTTGTAGAAATATTGGCAGAGGTGATGAAGGTAACTTTGGTTTCGGCTAAAACCTTTAACGAAGAAGGCAAAATTATTGCAACTTCTGAAATGAAAACCGTAACTGTTGACTAATGGAACAGGATCAATTAGTAACCAATACTGAAATTAAAGTGCGGTTTAATGAGTGCGACCCGCTGCAAATAGTCTGGCACGGGAATTATTTGAAGTATTTTGAAGACGGCCGGGAAGATTTTAGCATCAAAAATGGAATCTCCTACCTGGATGCAAAGGCGCAAGGATATTCCACACCTATCGTAAAATCTGTTTGCGAACATAAATTGCCTTTAAAATACGGGGATGTTTTTATAGTAGAAACAACTTACATTCCAACGTTAGCCGTTAAACTTGTATTTAAGTATAGAGTGTTTTGTGATGAAAAACTTGTTTGTACAGGTGAAACCGTGCAGGTTTTTTTAGATAAAGTAGGGAAATTGGCACTTATTTATCCAAAATTTATTTTAGATTGGAAAAAGAAAATGGGATTAGAATAAATGAAGAAGATCTATTTGCTTGAAGATGCTATTATCTCTCCGTTGGGATTTTCAACGGAAGAAAATCTCGCTGCTGTTAAAAATAAAAAATCAGGTTTAAGATTTCATAAAAACAACAGGTTTCCATCTGAAGGGTTTTTTGCCGGAATTATCGAAAATCAGCTATTAACCGAAGCATTTTTGAAAATTGGCGAACCCAAAAAATTTACCAAACTTGAACAAATGATGTTGTTGGCGGTTAGCCGGGTTTTAGAAAAAAATCCAGATCTAAACCTTTCTAAAACCGCACTGATCATTTCTACAACCAAAGGAAATATAGATTTATTGACAAAATCTCCTTTTCCGGAAAACCGGGTTTATTTAAGTGAATTGGGCAATGTTATTAAGGATTTCTTTGGCTTTCAACTGGAACCAATTGTAATTTCTAATGCTTGTATCTCCGGCGGGCTTGCCCTTGCGGTTGCAAAAAGATTTATAATAGCAGGGAAATTTGATCAGGCTATAGTTGTTGGAGGCGATCTGGTTTCAGAATTTGTCCTTTCCGGATTTCATTCTTTTCAGGCGATAAGCACTGAACCTTGCCGGCCATTTTCAAAAAACCGGAACGGAATTAGTTTAGGCGAAGCAGCCGCGGCTGTTTTATTGAGTTCCAAAAAACCTGAAAATCCAAACATTATCAGTCTTATAGGAGAAGCTTCTGCAAATGATGCCAACCATATTTCCGGCCCTTCAAGAACCGGTGAAGGCTTGTATAAAAGCATTCAAAACGCTTGGAGGGAAGCTCAGATTTCCGCAAAGGAAATCGATTATTTATCGGCTCACGGCACGGCAACAGCTTATAATGATGAGATGGAAGCCGTTGCTTTTAATCGTTCCGGGTTGGGAAATGTTCCTATGAACAGTTTTAAAGGTTATTACGGGCATACCCTTGGCGCGTCGGCCTTGTTGGAAAGTATTCTCACCAAATATTCCCTATTGAATAATGAATTGTATGCTTCCTTAAATTTTGATGAAATTGGGGTTTCAAAACCCTTAAATGTAATTGAAGTTTTTGAGAAAAAAGAGCTTCGGTTTGCAATGAAAACCGCTTCGGGTTTTGGAGGTTGTAACCTTGCATTGGTGTTTAAAAAAGAATAAAATGAGTAATGGCAACTATAAAATAACCGATTTTGTGCACATTAAAGATCACAGGATTTTCCATGGAAAAGACCAGGTCTTTAAAACTGAAAAATCTCTGGGCCTTGATCAGTTTTTAAAAGCATCATACAAAAAGTTAGAAATCGCTTATCCGAAATTCCATAAAATGGACGGGCTTTGCAAGCTGGGGATTGTAGCCAGCGAAGTCCTTTTTAAAGACCATTATATTTCATCTGATACAGCATTGGTTTTTTCAAATTCAGTTTCCAGCCTTGAGACCGATAAAAAACATCAGCAAGCAATGGGCAGGATGGTTTCTCCCTCTATATTTGTTTATACGCTGCCCAATATTGTTTTAGGCGAGATAAGTATCAAACATAAACTGCAAAGTGAAAACGTTTTTTTTATTGAAAACCGGTTTAATGCTGAATTCATGAGGGATTATGCTGAAGTTTTATTGGAAGCAAAAAAAACTCCTGCAGTTGTTTGTGGCTGGATAGACTTGAAAAATGCTGAATATGATGTATTTTTGTGCCTGATTTCAAAGAAAGGGGAGATTCCGCTTTCCAAAGAAAATTTAAAGCAATTATACCTTTTTGAAAATGAGTGATTTACGCAGAGAGTTGAAGCAGAACATTATTGAACAATTGAATCTTGAAGAGCTTGAAGTGACAGATATAGATAATGAAGTACCTCTTTTTGGGGACGGATTAGGTTTGGATTCTATTGATGTCCTAGAATTAATTGTGATGTTGGAAAAGGATTATGGTATTAAACTGACCGATCCTGAACAGGGAAAGGAAATATTTGCTTCCATTGACAAAATGGCTGAATACATAGAAGCGAACCGCACAAAATAATATATGGATAAAGGAATTGCCGTTACCGGGATGGGCATAATTTCGGCACTAGGCACTAGTGCGGGTGAAAATTACAGCGCATTGATCGCCGGAAAAACCGGTCTTTCCTATCCTGAAATACTTAAAACCATTCATTCCAATCTTCCGGTGGGAGAAGTGAAATTCTCCAATCTTGAATTGGCAGGGAAATTAAATCTGCCTGTTGACCATACTTTTACAAGAGCAACACTTTTTGGCGCTATCGCGGCAAAAGAAGCAATTTCCCAAGCATTGCTTACCAAAGATGAGCTGAAAGAAACCGGATTTATCTCCGGCACCAGCGTGGGCGGAATGGACGGCACCGAGAAATATTACCTGGAATACGAAGAAAAGAATGATCACAGGCGTTTTATCCAAGCACAACATCCGGGTTTTACCACTTCTCAAATCGCTTCCTATTTAAATCTGGAAGCTTATGTAACAACCATCAGCACGGCTTGTTCCTCATCTGCAAACGCAATTATGCTGGGCGCAAGGATGATCAAGGCGGGAAAATTAAAACGTGTGGTGGTAGGAGGAACAGATTGTTTGTCCAAAT
>JBBRGD010000170.1:0-5142 GCA_038241065.1 Flavobacteriales bacterium | reverse complement strand
ACCGAAGCTTTCGCGGCTTTTCTTCAGAAGGAATTAAAAGAGGAAATAAATGAACTTCGTATTTCTTCTCCTGATTTGAGGAATTTAGATGAATCGGTTTTATTTTCAGTGTTTGTCACCAGGGAAGCCGTGAAAAAGGCCAGATGGGGACATGGTGAAAATATTGGGGTTAATATTGGCAGTTCCCGGGGAGCTACACAACTTTTTGAAAAATATCATCAACTTTTTTTAGAGACGAAAAAAGCCAAAATTCTGGCTTCGCCTACAACAACCTTGGGTAATATTTCGTCCTGGGTAGCTCAGGATCTGCAAAGCAGCGGTCCGGAAATTTCGCACAGTGTAACCTGTTCCACAGGACTACATGCAGTATTGAACGGTGTTGCCTGGTTAAAGGCGGAAATGGCCGATAAGTTTTTGGTTGGCGGGAGCGAGGCGGATTTAACTCCGTTTACCATCGCCCAAATGAAAGCGATGAAAATCTATGCTTCTGAAGAGTTGGATTTTCCTTGCAGAGCTTTGGATATGGATAAAACCCGGAATACAATGGTTTTGGGAGAGGGTGCCGGAGTGCTTTGTATTTCTAAAAATCCGGAAAATAGCATCGCCCAAATTGGCGGGATTGGCTATGCAACCGAAAAACTTAAACATTCGGTTTCCATTTCGGCAAACGGGGAATGCTTTCAAAAATCCATGAAAATGGCCATTGGGAATAAAAATTTAGATGAAATTGATGCCGTAGTAATGCACGCACCTGGAACCATAAAAGGAGATGTCGCTGAAATAAATGCTATAAGGGAGGTGTTTGGAGAAAACCTTCCTGCAATGACTTCAAATAAATGGAAGATAGGACATACCTTTGCGGCATCGGGGATTTTAAGTATGCAACTGGCCATTTTGATGTTAGAACATCAGGAATTTATATCGGTTCCATTCTCCAAGATAAGTAAAGCACCCGGAAAACTCAGAAATATTCTTGTGAATGCCGTAGGTTTTGGGGGAAATGCCGTTTCCATATTGGTGAGTAAAGATTAGTTTAAATCGCCGCTCTCATTTGGAAAGACCAAAGAGAGCTAAAAAATATTTAATTCAAACATTCAGGAAAGCATAGTTTTAGCTATTTTTGGAACCAAATAATTTTTTTATGAAAACAAGACACAATTGGACCAAAGAAGAGATCCTCGAAATTTACAATAAACCCTTAATGGAATTGCTTTACGAGGCAGCTACGGTACACCGGGAAAACCACGATCCCAATAAGGTTCAGGTTTCAACCTTGATATCCATAAAAACCGGGGGCTGTTCTGAGGATTGCGGGTACTGCCCACAGGCAACGCGTTACCACACAGATATTGAAGGCAATGACCTGATGAGTGTAAACCAGGTAAAAGCCAAGGCGTTGAGCGCAAAAGAGGCCGGAAGTTCAAGGGTTTGTATGGGTGCGGCCTGGAGAAACGTAAAAGACGGCGAGGAGTTTGATTCGGTTTTGGAAATGGTCCGAACTATTAACAAACTGGATATGGAAGTTTGCTGTACCTTGGGAATGATCACAGAAAATCAGGCACAACGACTGGCCGAAGCCGGATTATATGCCTACAATCACAATCTGGATTCTTCAGAAGAATATTATAAGGAAGTTATTTCCACCCGTGGTTTTCAGGACAGGCTGGATACCATTGAAAATGTGCGAAAAACCAATGTAACGGTTTGTAGTGGAGGAATTATTGGAATGGGTGAACGTATAGAAGATAGGGCAGGAATGCTGGTAGCATTGTCTACATTGAATCCTCAGCCAGAATCTACGCCTATTAACGCTTTGGTGCCGGTGGAAGGAACCCCGCTGGAAGAACAAAAACCAGTTTCCATCTTTGAAATGGTGAGAATGGTTGCTGCAACCCGTATTGTAATGCCGGAAACCCAGGTGCGGCTTTCAGCGGGAAGGACGCAAATGAGCAGGGAAGGGCAGGCTATGTGCTTTTTTGCCGGAGCAAATTCCATTTTTGCCGGAGATAAGTTGCTCACCACTCCAAATCCCGATGTAAATGAAGATAAGGAGATGTTTCATGTTCTGGGATTACAAACTCAAAAAGCCTTTGAGAAAAAATCCCAATCGGAAAGTACTTCTGCGGAAGATTCGAAATATCAGAATTTAGGAGAAAAACCTAAATGGTCCAGACCGGGACATAAAATTGAAAGGAATATCGAGGCGCAAAAGGTCGCCAAGATTAGATTTGAAAACGTTAAAAAATTCGACTTATAGTGAAACTGGATCTGCAATCTATACCACGTTTGAAGGGAATTTCAAAAGAAGATTTTTTGAAAGAATTTTTTGTTCCCCAAAAACCTGTTGTGATGGAAGATCTGACTGCAGATTGGTCCGCCCGGGAAAAATGGAATTTAGAATATTTCCGGGAAAAAGTGGGGGAGATCGTGGTGCCAATTTATGACGGAAAACCGGCAAAAGGTCACCAAAGTTCCCACGGCCCGGTGATGAAGATTAAAATGAAGGAATATATTGATATCCTGAAAAAAGGTCCAACAGATCTAAGGATGTTCTTTTTTAATCTTCTAAAAAATTGTCCGGAACTGATCAATGATTTTAAATATCCCGATCTAGGCGTGAGATTCTTTAAAAAACTCCCGGTTTTATTTGTGGGAGGTGAAGGCGCAAAAGTAGTGATGCACTACGATATGGATCTGGCAAATAATTTTCATTTCAATTTCGCGGGAGAGAAAAAAGTTATCTTGTATCCGCCATCCCAAACAAAATATTTGTACAAGGTGCCTTATTCCATAGTAAGCATGGAACAAATAGATATGGAGAATCCGGATTTTAAGCTTTATCCGGCGCTGTTAAAAGCAAAGGGGCATGAAGTTACCTTAAAACACGGCGATGCGCTGTTTATTCCCAGCAAATGGTGGCATTTTATAAAATATGAAACTCCTTGCTTATCCCTGACTTTACGATCTTTGCCGACTTCTCCCAAAAAGATCCTGGAAGTTCTGCGCAGTATAATTTTATTCCGGAATTACGACAATTTGATGCGGAAATTGAGGGGACAGAAATGGATAAATCATAAAAACGAACATGCAATAAAGAATACTCACAAAAATATTAAGATCACCCAATAAGGTTGTTGCTTATCTCATAGATCAGTTGCGGTTCATAACCTTTTTGCAACAGGTAATTGATCAGTTTTTTCTTTCGCTTTATGGCATTCGCCTCGTTGATGAGATTTAGTTTTTTTACTGCCAGTTCTCCAAGTGTGCTTAAATAAATTTCCTCATCTATTTCGGTAAAGGCGAGTTTGATTATGGGTGTCGATATTTCCCGGATCTTCAGTTCCTGTTTGATCTTATTTCGTCCCCATTTTTTTATCCTGAATTTTCCACGTACAAAACTCCTCGCAAAGCGTTCTTCATTTAAAAAACCCTCCAGCATCAACTTCATTATAATCTGTTCACAAGCTGCCGGGATCATCCGAAGTGCCTTCAGTTTTTCTTCCACCTCCTTGTGGGACCTATCTCTATATGCGCAAAATTGCGCCATTTTTAGGGTGGCCTCATTTACGGTGTAGGATTTATGGGTGGAGTTGGGTTTCATAGTAGGTAAAGATAATTATTTAGAATACAGAATACAGAAAATAGAAAAAAGAGAATATAGAAAATAGAAAAAAGAGAGCAAGGAATTTAGGATAAAGACCATTTCCCCTCAATTCTCATATCTCAATACTCCAAAAAAAAACGCCTCCCAAATTAATGAAAGGCGTTTGATTTAAGAATATTTTATTATTCCAACACTTCCCCGTCTTTATCGTGAAAGTGATATTCCATGAACGTGTAAGCGTCTCTTGGTAAAATTTTTACCCAGCGTTTATGGTCCAAAAACCATTGTGAGCGGGGCGATGGAAAGCCTTTCGTTAAAAAGGCTGCAATAAATGGGTGTGTACTAAGGGTGATCTTTTTCTGATTCTTCTTGATCAGCCTTTCCAGGTCGGTTTTAATTTTGTCTATCACTAAAATAGGTGCTTCAATTTCACCTACTCCATCGGGATTTTCTTCCCGGGTTTTGATATTCGTTTCCGGCCGTACGCGTTGTCTTGTAATTTGTATCAAACCAAATTTACTCGGAGGCAAAATTTTGTGTTTTGCGCGATCGTCACTCATTTCTTCCCTTAAATGGTCGTAAAGAGCTTTCCTGTTATCTGGATTGGCCATATCTATAAAGTCTACCACAATAATTCCGCCCATATCGCGTAAACGCAGTTGGCGGGCAATTTCTGTGGCGCTTATAAGGTTGACTTCCAGAGCCGTATCTTCCTGATTTTTAGCCTTATTCGACCTATTGCCACTATTCACGTCTATAACGTGCATGGCTTCAGTATGTTCTATAATCAGATAAGCACCTTTGTTTATCGATACGGTTCGTCCAAAGGAGGTTTTTATTTGTCTTTCGATATTAAATTTTTCAAAAACGGGAACGTTTGATTGATATAATTTTACTATTGATTCTTTGTTAGGGGCAATTTCTGCCACATAATCTTTAACTTGTGAATAAAGCGTTTCATCATCTACAATTATAGAAGCGAAGGAATCGTTAAAAACATCTCTTAAAATAGAAGATGCTCTGGTTAATTCCCCCAAAACCTTTGATGGATGGGGTGCTTTATACAATTTTTTACACATTGCCGTCCAGCGACTCAATAAATTCTCGAGGTCTCTGTCTAGCTCTGCTACTTTTTTGCCTTCTGCTACGGTACGAACAATTACGCCAAACCCTTTGGGTTTGATGCTTTTCACCAATCTCTTAAGACGTTCTTTTTCTTCCTTGCTCTCAATTTTTTGCGAAACTGAGATGCGGTTTGAAAAAGGCACCAACACAATATAACGGCCCGGAAGGGAAAGCTCAGAGCTTAACCTTGGACCTTTTGTGGAAATAGGTTCTTTCATCACTTGTACCAATAGCGACTGATTTGATTTTAAGACTTCAGCAATGCTTCCGTCTTTATCAATATCTTTTTCAAAAGTAAAATTCTGTAAAGAATAATCTTTTAATTTACCTGTGCTTACACGCTTTATGAATTTTAACAATGAAGGGACCTGTGGGCCGAGATCGTGATAGTGTAAAAAACCATCTTTGGTATA
>JBBRGD010000169.1:0-5143 GCA_038241065.1 Flavobacteriales bacterium | reverse complement strand
AAGAAAATTTTGGCAGGATATCAATGAAAATTTCTGCTGAAGATTTGAAGCTTTCCATAGTAGCGCAAATTTTGAGTTTAAAACAAATCGCTGAAGCAGAAGGTGGAAAACTCACCCATATTAAACCTCATGGAGCCCTGTATAATGATACCGCAAAAGATGAAAGTATTGCCAGAATCGTGATCGATTCCATACTGGAATTTGAAGAAAATTTTCCGGTTTATGCACCTCAGAATTCGGTGATATCCAGACTTGCTGAAGGTAAAATAAAAGTTATTTTTGAAGCCTTTTCCGATAGGAATTACAACGAAAATTACAGCCTGGTTTCCCGTTCAAAACCCAATGCATTGATCACTCAAAAGGAGCTTGTTTTTCAACACCTTTTATCTATGTATTCCAATAAAAAAATCACCTGTGAAAACGGGCAAAAATTAGACTGCAATGCTACTACTTTTTGTTTGCACAGTGACACTCCTGATTCGGTTGAAATTCTAAAATATCTTCAGCAAAAACTCGGGGAAAATAATATTCAAATTCTGCATTCGTGAACAGTAAATTCCCCCGGATAAGAGCGATGGGGGAGCGTGCGATCCTGATTGAATTTGAACCTGAAATCAGTGAAAATACTCTGGAAAAGGTCTTATTTTACAAAAATAAAATTGAAGATCATTATTCTAAAGTAAAGGTTGAGGTAATAAACACATATAACTCGTTATTAGTATATTACTTTTACACAATAGAGAATGTCTATGATGAGGTTTTGGCCTTAAAAGGCCTGTTTCAAGGAACTAAGATAACAAAAAAAACCATTGTACAACTTTACAATATTCCGGTGTGTTATGATACCGATTTCGGTTTGGATCTGAAGTTGATATCCCGGGAAAAAAACCTGTCTCTAGATCAAATTATACGGTTGCATACCCAACCAATTTACACGCTTTATTTTATAGGTTTTTTACCCGGTTTTCTATATCTGGGAGGTCTCGATAAAAAGCTTCAGATCTCCAGAAAAATCCAGCCCAGAATGCTGGTCCAAAAAGGGGCTGTTGGGATAGGTGAAAATCAGACAGGAATTTACCCAAAATCTAGTCCGGGAGGATGGCAGATTATCGGTAATTCCCCGGTACCTTTTTTTGATAAAAACAGGCTTCCTCCCTGTGAGATTTCTGCAGGTGATAAAGTGAAATTTTATCAGGTTTCAAAAAGTGAATTTCTGAAGATTTCAGAGGAAATTAAAGAAGGAAAATTTCAATTTAAAAAGGCAGATTATGAAGGCGGAAATTGAAGTTTTACAACCGGGATTATTTTCCACAATTCAGGATTCTGGCAGGAAGGGGTTTCTAAAATATGGCATTCCAATGAGTGGTGTTATGGATCTATATGCAGCCAAAATGGCCAACCTTATTTTGCGAAATCCGCCAGATTCAGCGATACTTGAAATTACCCAAATGGGGCCGAAATTAAAATTTTCTGATCCCGTTAAAATCTCAATTTGTGGCGCTTTGCTTTCTCCAAAAATCAATAATTTTCCGATAGAGAATAATAGGGTTTACGAAATTGAGGCTGGGGATATATTAAGTTTTGGAAAACGAAAATTGGGCTGCAGGGCATATTTGGCAATTTCAGGAGGCTTTAAAACCGGAAAAGTTCTGAAAAGTCGAAGTTGGTTTGAAGGTGTTACCGATAATTTTATATTGCACAAGACGCTGAAACTGACATATGAATCGACAAATGAATCTAAAATCGAAACGAACGCTTCCATAAAATTCACCTCAGAATATTTGGTGACATCTGAAATTGAAGTTTTTCCAGGTCCTGAATTTGATTTGCTTACTGAAAGTGAGCAGGAAATACTGAGATCCCGTAATTTTTCCATCGATAAAAACAACAACAGAATGGCCATTCAGTTAAAGGAAATCATGGAAAATATACTGAAACCAATCATTACCGGACCGGTATTGCCGGGAACCGTTCAACTCACTCCTTCGGGAAAATTGATCGTATTAATGAGGGATTGCCAAACTACGGGAGGTTATCCCAGGGTGATGCAATTAAGTGAAACAGGAATGAACAAGATTGCACAAAAAATTATTGGAGATAGCGTAAATTTTACTTTTTTAGAGAATGAAATATGATATTTACGAGGTTTAAAATTCCTAATTCAAAATTTCAATTTCAAATTATGAAAAATAGCCCCTACATACAACATAACACCGTTGAGAATTGGTAGATTGATTAGGGAAAATAATAAAACTCTCATAATTTGCAGGTTTAACTTTTATATTAAGTGAATTCCTAAGTATCTTCGCCAAAAATAAAGAAATAAGAAATTGATCGATTCAGCAAAAATAGAACTTCGCAACCTACGGGCAAAAGATTACGAGGAATTGAAAATTTCCATGATCGAAAGTTACCGTGGCATGTCCAATGCATATTGGAGCAAAGCGGATATTAAAACCCTGGTAAACAAATTTCCCGATGGCCAGTTTTGTATTGTTATAGACGGAAAAATTGCGGGATGTGCCTTATCTATTATTGTAGATTACGATAAATTTGACCAGGACCATAAATACATTGATATTATTGGAGGCGAAAATTTTGCGAACCATACCAAAGAAGGCAATGTTTTGTATGGGATAGATGTGTTTATACATCCCGAATACAGGGGAATGCGTTTGGGACGCAGGCTTTATGAAACCAGGAAGGAACTCTGTGAACAATTAAATCTGAAAGCAATTGTTTTTGGTGGCAGAATTCCTAATTATGGTGATTATGCCGAGGAGCTCACCCCTAAGAAATATATAGAGAAAGTCAAACTCAAGGAGATTCATGATCCTGTACTTTCATTTCAGCTTTCCAATGATTTTCACGTCAAAAAAGTGATCAAAGGCTATTTGCCGGGAGACCACGAAAGTATGGAATTTGCCGTTCTAATGGAATGGAACAATATTTACTATACCAAACACGAAAAATTAATAAACACGCAAAAAATAGTTGTCCGTTTGGGGCTGGTGCAGTGGCAAATGCGATTGTTTAAGGATTATGACGCTCTGGTTGAGCAAATTGAATTTTTTGTAGATGCGGTAAGCGATTATCAAAGTGATTTTATTATGTTTCCTGAATTGTTCAATGCCCCGCTTATGGCGCAGTTCAATGATTTAAATGAGGCAGAAGCCATTCGTGGCTTGTCGTCCTATACGGACAGGCTGCTTGAAACCTTCAGGAATTTAGCCATTACTTATAACATCAACATCATAACCGGAAGTATGCCTCGCGCGGCAGGTGAACATATGCATAATGTGGGCTTTTTATGCCGCAGGGACGGAAGTGTTGAACATTACGAAAAATTGCACATTACTCCCGCCGAAGAATCTGCTTGGGGAATGAAAGGCGGTTCCAAATTACAAACTTTTGATACCGACTGCGGTAAAATTGGAGTTTTGATTTGCTATGATATCGAATTCCCCGAGCTATCCAGACTTTTGGCCGAAGAAGGAATGAATATCCTGTTTGTGCCGTTTATGACAGATACCCAAAACGGGTATTCCAGGGTGAAGATATGTGCCCAGGCCCGGGCAGTAGAAAATGAATGTTATGTAGCAATTGCAGGCTCTGTAGGAAATTTGCCGAAGGTTAATAACATGGATATACAATATGCCCAAAGTGCCGTGTTTACACCTTCAGATTTTGCTTTTCCAGTAAATGGAATTAAGGCTGAAGCCACTCCAAATACTGAAAGTACCTTGTTGGTAGATGTAGATTTGGATTTGCTCAAGCATTTGCACAACTTTGGAAGTGTGCGAAATATGAAAGACAGGAGAAAGGATCTGTATTCTTTAAAAAGGAAAAAGTAACCTAGAAAATATGGTTTATAACTGGATCAATTTTTTTTAAATTGAATAAAAAAAATAAAGGAACACCCAATTCTGTATAAGGTATCCCTTGATTTTTTTATTCAGAATTTGAAGTCTAAAATTTTCTTTTTGTTCTGAACTCATGGTTATGCTAATCCTTGGCTTCTACTTTAGAGTATCACTTTCCATCTTCATTTTTTCCAGGTTTTGCATATTTGCTTTCATGCATTCTGGGCTCATAATTCCCTTTTTCTGCATGGTTTGCATCATACTTTGCATCATTGCCCTGTGACTCGTCATCATTCCGGTCATGTTTTTTCTCATAACAGAATCTGTCTGTGCCATTTGCATCATGTTTCCCATCATTCCATGCATCATTCCGGGATTATTTTGCATCATCCCACGGTTGCCCATCATCGTAGACATCATGTCTTGGTTTTGCATCATCATCATTTTAGCGTTTTCGCTATTCATCATAATGTCGCTCATTTCCGTCATCATTTCCTTGTCGTTAGCAATAGCCTGCATAATCTCCTGACGTTGGGTTGCATCTTCCAGCACCTGGGCGGAGCTTTTTGGTTGATTGCATGCAGTCAACATGAGAGTTGTAATTCCTAGAAAGATCATTTTTTTCATAATATTGGTTTTTAATTGTTTGTATTTAATCGGTTACTTTTTATTATTTATATCAATGGTTTGTTTCATGGCTTCAAACTCTTCTTTGGTGATCTGCCCTTCAGCAAATTGCTTTTTTAGGATTTCTAAAGAATTTTCATTTTTGATTCTTTTCCGGGGCCAAAGAAAGATCACAAGGATTATTACAATCCAAATGGCCCACCATATAAAGTGCATTCCCCAATAATATTCATTATAAAACCGCATGGTTCTTAGTATATCTTAATTTCTTATTTCCCTAGAACAAAAAAATGCAGATTTCATTAAACTATATCTTAAAAGTGCCAATAAAATTTTCTTATCCTGAATAAAATTAAAAATATTTTAAGGAAATTGAAATGATATTTATCAGGAAGCAGGAGTGGGGCATCCATCTGAATTTTTAGAGAATAAAAGTTTGAAAATGTCATTTTTGACAAGTTGTTTTTCTTCTGAATTAATTGAATGTATTTTGAATACTTCCGGATTTTATTGATTATTTAATTTTAAGGGTGACATTTCTCGTATTCCGCTATAGAAAATGAAATATTCTGTTTTTCAATAATTTATAAGCCCGGTACCTGATTTTCATCATATAAAATAATGAAGATTTTTTTTAAATTCACGACCAATAT
>JBBRGD010000168.1:0-5155 GCA_038241065.1 Flavobacteriales bacterium | reverse complement strand
GGCTTAAGTTCATTTTAATACAGGCCAGAGAAACAACCAAATTCATATTTCCGCTAGGGGAACTTCCAGGATTGAAATCGGTTGCAAGGGCTAAAGGCAATCCTGCGTCCAAAATTTGTCTGCCCGGGGTATATGGAATGCTTAGAAAAAGGGAGCATCCTGGTAATGCAACCGGCATCGTTTCAGAATTTATCAGGCTTTCAATATCTTCAAGGCGCATCACTTCCAGATGGTCAACGCTTAGTGCATTGTGTTCCACTCCGGCCTGTACCCCGCCAATGGCATTGAACTGGTTGACGTGGATTTTAGGACGCAACCCATATTTTTCCGCAGCAGTGAGCAATCTGTTTGTGTCTTCAACAGAAAAATAACCTTTTTCACAAAAGACATCGATGTATTCGGCAAGGTTTTCTTTGGCTACTGTTGGTAAAATTTCATCTATAACCAGGTCCAGATAGCCTTTTGGTTTGTTTTTAAATTCCTTGGGACGCGCATGTGACCCTAAAAAAGTGGCTTTTATGGGAATTTCGTAATTTTCTTTGAGTTTTTTAATCACCCGAAGCATTTTTAACTCGGCCTCCTTGGTAAGCCCGTATCCCGATTTTATCTCTATGGCTCCTGTTCCCAATCTCATTATTTCCTCAAGCCGCAAGGCAGATTGGGCATATAGATCTTCTTCCGATGTTTCTTGCAAGGTTTTGGCGCTATTCAAAATTCCGCCCCCGCGATTGGCAATTTCTTCATAAGTCAATCCTTTGATCCTGTCGGCAAATTCCTGTTCCCTGTTTCCGGCATAGACCAAATGTGTATGCGAATCGCACCAGGCGGGCAACAGAATTTTTCCTGTGAGATCAATAATTTTGTCAGCTTTTATATTAGGCAGGGATTGCATCTTTCCATAATCCGCGATTTTCCCGTTATCGGTTAAAAGCCAGGAATTTGGAATACAGGGCAGTTCTTTCATTTCTGTTCCTGAAAGCTTTTCTACGGAAGCAACTCGAACCTGCAATAAATTTTTGATGTTTGTAAAAAGTAGTTTCATATCGTAAAGATAAATAATCAGGTTTGAATTAAAACTGAAACCTTGTGCAAAGCATTATTTAATTAAAATGTGGAGCTTTACACTTCAATTAAAATAGTCATCTAATTCATTTGAAATTAGAGAGTTTTCAGGAATACAACCGAAATTAAAATTAACTGAATATTGAAGATACTTAAAAATGAAGTGTTTTAGAATATTTCTTTTTACTTTAGGGCAAAATTTATAAATCAAATCCCAATCCATTCTATGACTAAAAAATCACCAGGAATCAATACGATTTGCACCCACACGGGGGAATTGGAGGACAAGCAATTTAAGGGTGCCATTTCACCATTATATATGTCCACTTCCTATGCTTTTGAAGATGTTGAGGTTAAACGTTATCCCAGATATTTCAATACCCCCAATCAGGAAGCTCTTGCCAAAAAAATGGCGGCACTGGAACACGGGGAAACGGCCCTGATCTTTGGAAGTGGCATGGCAGCGGTGAGCACAGCGCTATTCGCGTTTTTGCATAATGGAGATCACGTGGTGCTTCAAAATACCCTCTATGGCGGGACCAGCAATTTGGTAGTTGAAGAATTTGCGAAATTTGGTATTGAATATTCCTTTGCCAAAGACTTGAAACCGGAGAGTTTTGAAACTGAGATCAGAAAAAACACCAAAGTAATTTATATAGAAACTCCTTCAAATCCTTTGCTCACAATCACCGATATTAAGGCAGTTGCTGAAATTGCCAAAAAACACGGTTTGGTGAGTATGATTGATAACACCTTTGCTTCACCTGTAAATCAAAACCCGATCGATTTTGGGATTGATATAGTGATCCATTCAGCAACAAAATATATGGGAGGTCACAGTGATATTTTGGCTGGAACGGTGATTTCTTCGGAAAAACATATTAATACGATCTTTCAACTCGCAAAGAATTTTGGTGGAAGCCTGAGCGATTACACCGTTTGGCTTTTGGAAAGAAGTATAAAAACAATGGGAATAAGGGTTAAAGCCCAAAATAAGAATGCTAAAAAAATAGCCAAATTCCTGGAACGCCATCCCGATATTGAAAAAGTGTATTATCCAGGACTCAAATCTCATCCCGATTATGCCCTTGCCAAGTCGCAAATGCACGGATTTGGAGGAATGCTTTCCTTCGAGTTAAAAGCCGGTTTGGATGCGGGATTATTTCAGAAAAAATTAAATCTGATAAAATCATCGATGAGCCTTGCAGGAATAGAGTCTACAATTTTATCGCCTACGTTGACTTCTCACGCTTTATTAACTCCTGAGGAACGGGAAAATCAGGGAATAAGAGATGGTTTGATGCGCTTCTCCCTGGGAATTGAAGAAAAAGAAGATTTGATAGCCGATATTGAGCAGGCTTTGGAGAAAATTAGAAGTTAGAAGTTAGAAAAGAGAAAATAGAGAAGAGAATAAAGAAAAAGGAGCCAGAGCTAGGTCAGGGAAAAAATAGAAATATTAGTGTATTCGTGGCTAAAAAATTCAATAATAAGGCAATAGAATATTGAATAGAAGAGCCAAGACTAATAAAGATTAGAATTTAGAAAAACAATTAATTAAATGAAATTAGACATATTAGCAATAGGAGCACATCCGGATGACGTTGAACTGAGTTGCTCGGGAACCATTGCAAAAGAAATTGACCGGGGAAAAAAAGTGGGGATATTAGATCTTACCCGGGGAGAAATGGGAACCAGGGGTACAGCCCAAACCCGGGCTGATGAAGCTGCGGAGGCTGGAAAAATCCTGGGAATAGAAATGAGGCTTAATCTCGGGTTTGCCGATGCTCTGTTTGAGAATAATTTTGCCAATCAAATGGAGATAATTAAAATTTTGAGAAAATACAGGCCGGAAATTGTGCTTTGCAATGCGATAGATGACAGACATATAGATCACGGGAAAGCTGCGAAATTGGTAAGTGACGCTTGTTTTTTAAGCGGATTGCGCAAGATTGAAACTATTTTTGAAAATGATAAACAAGAAGTCTGGAGACCAAAACATGTGTATCATTACATTCAGTGGAAAAATTTAACCCCGGATATTGTAGTGGATATTACCGGATATATGGATATAAAACTCGCTTCTGTTAAGGCTTATAAGACCCAGATTTTTGACAAAAATAGTACTGAACCAAAAACCCCGATTTCCGACGATAATTTTTTAGACAGTATTACCTATAGGGCCAGGGATTTAGGAAGACTGATAGGAACAGACCACGCTGAAGGTTTCACAGTAGAGCGCTATCCTGCAGTTGATTCTATTTTTGATCTAATATAATTGTATTTTTTTCTTTGTAAAATTGAAGAAAAAATATACATTTGCAACCGCGAATAAATGGTGGTTGTAGCTCAGTTGGTTAGAGCATCGGTTTGTGGTACCGAGGGTCGCCGGTTCGAGCCCGGTCTTCCACCCGTTTTTAACTCCTTAGGAACCTCAGGAGTTTTTTTTATGTTTACTTTTTTTGAAGATCTGTTTATAATCTGGCAACAGGTTTGATCCATAAAACGTTGGAATTCATACGTATATTCTTGTAAATAATATATGTTTTATGATTGGTTTTACCTTTAACAGTTAGGTATTTTTGTTGGTATTTAACAACGCTAAATGCCTTTTTATATGTTAGTGATGGTATATACCAACATATTAATAATTTACCTTGTGTTAGTTTATTATTATCTTGTATATTTGTTGGGATATGCTAACATTAAGAGACTAAAATACTATTAATGATGGAAAATACCAACACAAATTGGGTTGCAATGACCGATAGTGCTATTGTGGTAGCCATTGGTAAATATATAAAAGAGCAACGCTTACTTCAAAATGAGACTCAGTCAAACTTAGCAACAGAAGCTGGAGTCAATAGATCAACCATAAGCCAGATTGAAAACGGGGAAGCCATTACATTGCTCTCTTTAATACAGATACTTCGAGCGCTTGACCTGCTGCGTGTTCTAGATGCTTTCAAAATAGAACAGCAGATAAGTCCAATTGAGTTGGCCAAATTAGAGCAACAAAAAAGACAACGAGCCAGTGGTAGAGAAGATAATGAACATTCAGATACGAATTGGTAATGATAACACCTGCATTTGTTAAAATATGGGGAGAAATTGTTGGGGCAGTTGCTTGGAATGAAGCTACAGGCATTGCCAGTTTTGAGTATGAATCCAAGTTTACACAATTGGGTTGGGATTTGGCGCCTATCAAAATGCCTATAACCCAAGGAGGTAGAATCTTTTCTTTTCCTGAATTACGCGCTCCAAGAAATAGCGAGTTTGATACATTTAGAGGATTGCCGGGTTTATTAGCCGATGTATTGCCCGATAAATATGGTAACCAACTTATAAACGTATGGTTGGCACAAAACGGACGCCCTATAAATAGTATGAATCCGGTAGAGCAATTATGCTTTATTGGAGCCAGAGGAATGGGAGCCTTGGAGTTTGAATCTGCTCAGCTAAAAGCAAGTAAGCAGGCATTTACAGTTGAAATAGAAAGTTTGGTAGACATCGCTCAAAGGATGTTATCACAGAGAGAGCAATTTGAAGAGAACCTTCAGGAAGCTGAGCAAAAAGCAATGATGGAAATCCTTAAAATAGGAACATCTGCCGGTGGCGCAAGACCAAAGGCTGTAATAGCTTACAATGAAGAAACTAAAGAGGTGAAATCCGGACAGGCTAAAGCTCCCAAAGGATTTGAACATTGGCTGATAAAGTTAGATGGCGTAAGTGATGCTCAATTTGGAGTAAGCAAAGGTTATGGGAGAGTGGAAATGGCCTATTATCTTATGGCAAAAGATTGTGGTGTTGACATGATGGAATGTCAGCTTTTAGAAGAAAACGGACGTGCCCATTTTATGACAAAGCGGTTTGATCGGGAAGGGAATGAGACAAAGCATCATATACAAACATTATGTGGCATGCAGCATTTCGATTTTAATGAAGTAACCAGCTATAGCTACGAACAATTGTTTCAAACAATGCGAATATTAAGGTTGCCTTATCCACAGGCTGAACAGATGTATCGCAGAATGGTATTTAATGTGCTGGCAAAAAATTGTGACGATCATACTAAAAACTTCGCATTCCGACTTAA
>JBBRGD010000167.1:0-5166 GCA_038241065.1 Flavobacteriales bacterium | reverse complement strand
CGGTAGTCAGGTGCATGGCTGATTTTTAAATATGTTACTTTTTTAAAATAGAATGACCTAATGTTCCCAAGCTCAATAGCTCAAATTCTAACTTTCAAAAGAAAATGGGGATCAAAATTGGCATTAAAACAATACCTATTAAAAGAATTTCCTTAAAAATCCGATCCTGTTTACTTTCAAAATAATTGGAGATGATTATAGATAGGGGCGCAAAAAAGAAGAGCAATTCACTCCCGTTTTTTACAGGAGAAAAAACGCTCACTCCAATTGAAACTATTAAAGTGAGAAAAACTAAAAAGTAAGTTGGCCGCGAATTGATATTAGCTTTTTTAAACAGTTTGAAATAATAGAAAAGTGTCCATAAAGCCAATGCTAAAATTATGCTTAACGGGATTAATAATTTTAGATTTTGATAATGCTCAAACTTGAAACTGCTTTCCTGAAACCAGGCGGAAAAAGTGTAAAATTGGCCTTTAAAAATGAGGTGAAAGCCTGTTACAAGGAAAAAAACTGCAAAAAAAGCAATTATGGGGATTAACCAGTTTTTAAAATAATTGGCTGCCTGCAGCAAAATTCCAATGTAAACAATGATTAAAAACAAAAAGGCCCAAAAATAAAAGAGGGAAGCAATACATACCCAAAATGTAGCATCAAAAATCTTTTTAGAAATGTCCTTTTGTGTTTTCAGACTTATTATCCTTCTCAGGGCAAGTAAAACGCAAAGGTTGGCCGCTATGATTTGATTATCCTTTAGAATGGCCCAAAATGAAACTGAAAAAACTGCAAAAATTATAATTTTATAGGCACTACGAAGGGTGAGATCGTTCTTTTTTGCAATGAAGTCCAGTACTACAACACTAAGGAAAAAGGCTAAGAGCACTCCCATTTTTTCCGCGAGAAGTGAAAACCTAAAGGAAGAGAACACCTCATGAAAATTGGCTATTATAAAAAATACCGCCATAAATGAAATGACAGTAATAAAATTAATAGGTTTTGATTTGCTAAAAAAGCTTGTTAGCATTATTGTTTTTTATATTTTTGTGACTTAATAAAACAAAGTTATACAATGAAAGAAATATTTGAAGGTATTGCCTGGCTTTTTGAAGAGGTTTTGTTTATTCCTTTCAATGCGCTCAGGGAACTGCAATTAACCTCCTGGTTTGCGGCCAATATTATGAATTGGATTTTTCTTGTTGTTGGCTTTTCAGCCTTTATATACTGGATGATGCAACTTAAAAAATACAATGATAATAACGAAGAAGACCGCGATCCAACTGCACATTCGTTTTTAGGATAGATCAAATCCTAAATCCTTTCTATAATACATCTTATCAAAATGTAGCTTTTCTATATTTTGATAAGATTTTTTTAGTGCCTCTTCGTAATCTTTTCCCATAGAGGTAACTGCAATTACCCGGCCCCCATTTGTTATAATTTTTCCGTCTTTTTCGGCCGTTCCGGCGTGAAAAATTATGGATCCATCTACGGCATCAATCCCGGTAATTTCCTTTCCTTTCTCGTAATCTTCGGGATAACCTCCAGATGTCAACATCACCGTAACCGCACTTTGATCATCAATTTCCAGAGTGGCTTTGTTTAATTTTTGCTGTGACACTTTTACCAGCAGTTCCACAAAATCTGATTTTATCCTTGGTAAAACAACTTCGGTTTCGGGATCACCCATCCTTACGTTGTATTCAATAACATAGGGTTCATTTCCTACTTTTATAATTCCTATAAAAACAAAACCTTTGTAGTCAATCTTTTCTTCTTGTAAACCTTTAATTGTTGGCTTTACAATGCGTTCCTCAATTTTATCCATCAATTCCTTATCAGCAAAGGGCACGGGTGAAATGGCACCCATCCCACCGGTGTTAAGGCCAGTATTTCCTTCGCCAATGCGTTTATAATCTTTGGCTGTTGGAAGGATCTTATAGTTTTTCCCATCGGTTAACACAAAAACACTCAACTCAATTCCGTCTAAAAATTCTTCTATCACCACTTTTCTACCGGCATCTCCAAATTTTTGATCCAGCAACATATGCCCGAGTTCTTCTTGGGCTTCGGTTAAGTCATCAATAATCAAAACACCTTTACCACCAGCCAGGCCATCTGCTTTTAAAACATAAGGAGGTTTCAGGGTTTCCAAAAAAGCTTTCCCGGCGTTTAAACTTTTTGCTGTAAAACATTTATAAGCTGCAGTTGGAATGTTGTGCAGATACATAAATTCCTTGGCGCGCTCTTTACTCCCTTCCAACAAAGCACCGCGTTTAGAAGGTCCTATTAACGCGACATCCTTAAGCTGAGTGTCTTCGGTGAAGAAATCGTAAATTCCTAGGACAAGAGGATCTTCCGGCCCCACTACAACCATATTGATATTTTCTTTTAATACAAAAGCCTTGATAGCTTCAAAATCAGTTAGCTTTAAATCGATGTTTTCGGCTATTTGAGCGGTTCCTGCATTTCCGGGTGCTACATAAAGTTTTTGGCAATGTTTACTCTCTAAAATTTTGTGAGCAAAAGCGTGTTCACGCCCACCAGCACCCAATATTAAAATATTCATATAGAAATTATTTAATGTTCTTGTGTCAAAAATAATTGTTTGTAAATTGTAGCACTAATATTTTCTGATAAAATAAAACTATTTTAATTTTTGAACTGGTTTAAAATCTCCCTGCAGCTCAACAAATACCCTATCAACCGGGCGCAAAAACTCTTGCGAAAAATACAGAATATTCCGGAGATCGATTACCAAAATTATCTTGAAAATCAAAAAAATGCAATAGTTCAGTTTCATTTGACCCATAATTCATATTACAGGGAATTTTTTGGCAACAAGTATTTCACAAATTGGGAGGAAGTTCCAGTGATGCAAAAATCTGACTTGCAGCGCCCCTTAAAGGAACGATTGAGCGACGGATATAGTAAAAGAAAGATCTATGTTGGCAAAACCTCCGGTTCCAGTGGGCATCCTTTTATATTTGCCAAAGACCGTTTTTGCCATGCCCTCACCTGGGCGGAGTTTATAGATCGTTATAGTTGGATAGGGATTAACCTCAACAAGTCACTTCAAGCTCGTTTTTATGGAATTCCGCTGGATTTTTATGGCAATATGGTTGAGCGATTCAAGGACAGGATCAGCTTGAGGCGAAGATTTAATGTTTTCGATCTAAGCGATCAAAAGTTGGAAGGGTTTTTAGACCGCTTTAAAAAATCCAATTTTGATTACATCAACGGATATACCAGTTCAATAGTGCTTTTTGCAAAATATCTAGAAAAACGCCAACTTGTTTTAACAGATGTTTGCCCGAATTTAAAAGTTTGTATCGTCACTTCCGAAAAACTTTTTGAAAATGACAAAAACCTCATTGAAACTGCGTTTGGAGTGCCGGTAATTAATGAGTACGGAGCAAGTGAGGTTGGATTGATAGCCTTTGAAAAGTCAAGCGAAGAATGGCAAGTAAACTCTGAAGGTTTGTTTATAGAAATTTTGGATGAAAATAACCGAATCCTGCCTTATGGTGAAGAAGGACGCATTGTTATTACTTCCCTCTACAACAAAGCGCATCCTATGATTCGTTACGAAATTGGAGATACAGGAACACTTTCAAAAAACAGCACTTTTAAAAGACCTGTTCTCAAGAAATTAACCGGAAGAACCAATGATGTGGCAATACTAGCCAATGGGAAGGTGGTGCCGGGACTCACCTTTTATTATGTAACCAAATCCATAATTGAAGATGAGGGAAGTATCAAAGAATTTGTAATTATTCAAACCCATATAGATCGGTTTAAAATTGAATATGTGAGTGACCACGAATTTTCTGCGGTACAGATCCATAAAATTTTAAGTGCTATAAAAATATTTGTAGGGAAAAACCTCATAGTGGATATCGAGCGAAAACCGGTATTAATAAGAAACAAAAGCGGGAAATTGAAACAATTTACTTCACTGGTTTAAGGTTTTAACCTGATTGTTTTTAACCATAAAATGTTCCCATAAAAACCGGGACATAAATTTACAGCTTTTCAAAAAGCTATAATCTAATACCCGATTATAGATTTGAAAGTTATATTTTAAAAGGGCGGTTTTATTGTTGGAGATTGAATTCTTTCGAAGCCTGTAATACGCCAGAGGTTGTTGAATTCCGAGGGCGGAACCGGCTTTTTCCAGAACGAAAAGCCACAATCCCCAATCCTGCCTTTTCCGAATCAATGGACTATATATTTTTCCAATTTTATCAGCGTTATACATACCTGTGAGGTTTCCAACGTAATTGGATCTCAATAGCTTTTTATAGCTCAATTTCGTTAAAGATTCTACAATTTCAGGAAGCAATTGGCCAGTTTCCGTTATGAGCCGGTAGCTGGAAAAACTCATTGCCAAATTGTTTTTCAACATAAAATTCACCTGAACTACTAATTTTTCGGGTAACCAAAGATCATCGGCATCCAAAAAAGCGATAAACGATCCTTTTGCGGCTTTTATCCCTATATTCCTGGCAGCACCGGCTCCCGTATTTTTCGTGGATTGATATCATTTGATCCGGGAATCTAGACTCACAAAATCTTCTACAAAAGCAATGGTCAAATCATTTGAAGCATCGTCTATTATTAGTAATTCCCAATTTAAATACTTTTGATTTTGTACTGATTGAATTGCCGCGCCGATAAATTCAGCCGAATTATAAGTGGGCATAATTACTGAAACCAGGGGGGCATCTTTCATAATTGATAGATTTACCGTTTTATGTGCTTCGTAAAATCTTTGTGTTCGCTTTTAAACAATTCATCCTGGCTAAGGCTTTTAAAGTAATCGTACGAAATTTTCATCCCTTCAGATCTGGAAACTTTTGGTTCCCATCCCAGAATTTCTTTTGCTCTTGTAATATCCGGTTGGCGCTTCAAGGGATCGTCTGCCGGCAGGGATTTATAAATAATTTTTTGATTGGAATTGGTTAGTTTTATTATTTCTTCGGCAAATTGTTTGATGGTAATTTCATCCGGGTTTCCAATGTTTACGGGTTCGCTGTAATCGCTAAGCAGCAAGCGGTAAATTCCTTCAATTTGATCCTCCACATAACAAAAAGAGCGGGTTTGAGAACCGTCACCAAAAACGGTGAGATCTTCCCCCCGAAGAGCTTGTCCAATAAAAGCGGGGATTAC
>JBBRGD010000166.1:0-5207 GCA_038241065.1 Flavobacteriales bacterium | reverse complement strand
TCAAAGATTGGTTGTAAGCAACAATTTAAAAAATACTTAAGGTGGTAATTAAGATATTATCTAAAAACCCAAAAGCATATTCAACAAAAAGATTGATAGAAGCCGCGCAAGCAAGAAATCATGAGGTTATGGTAATTAACCCATTTAATTGTGATCTCTTAGTAGAAAAAAGGAATCCAGACATCTTTTTGGAAGGCAAAAGAATTGAAAATGTAGATGCTGTAATCCCAAGAATAAGAGTCTCCGATGCTTTTTATGGGATTGCAGTTGTCAGGCAATTTGAATTGATGGGGGTTTTTACAACTGCTGGATCCCTGGCATTAACAAGATCTGCTGACAGACTCTGGAGCTTACAAATATTGTCAAGCGCAAATATGGGTTTGCCTAAAACAGCAATTTCCAATGATGCAGATCAACTTGCTGACATAATAAATTTTGTAGATGAAGCGCCTTTGATCATAAAATTATTGGAGAGAAAAAAAGGATTGGGGGTTGTTCTTGCGGAAACCAATGAAGCCGCAACATCAGTAATAGAAGCTTTTAAGGGGTTAAACGCACGTGTTCTTGTTCAAAAATATATTAAAGAGGCCAGGGGTTCCAATATAAGGGCTTTTGTTGTTGACGGGAAGGTTGTGGGAGCTATGAAGAGACAAGCAAAAAAAGGGGAGTTTAGGTCTAATCGCTATCTGGGTAGCACTGCCAAAATCATTCAACTCACAAAAAAAGAGGAATTAGCCGCAATAAAGGCAGCCAAAATATTGGACTTCGGAATTTGCGCGGTTGATATGCTACGATCTTTTGAAGGCCCTTTAATACTCAAGGTAACTTCTTCTCCGGGTTTAGAATATATAGAAGCGGTGACTAAAAAGGATTTCGCGAAAATCATTATTCAATATGTAGAGAAAAATTTTAATAGAACAAAATAAATCATATAAAAGGAATTCGTTTAAAAAACCCTGTTGATCACCTTTTCAAGATCGATCAAAAGAATACTGAAAACCCCGGCAACAATTATGAGTTTCAGGATATTGTGAAGTAACAAATACTGCCATTTTGCGGAGCTGAAATACAAAAAAAGCAGAAAGAAAATGAGCAGCAGTAATGAAATATAAAAATAATATTCCATTAGCCCGGTGTTAAATCTCGTGGTTAAAAGCAGGATAGGGATTATCGCTATAACTGTTAATACCGACAGGAAAAATTTGCTCCACTTTTCTCCATAAACCACAGGAATCGTTTTGTAGTTAAGGACGAGATCACCTTTTAAATTCTCCAGATCTTTTACCAATTCGCGCATCACAATCATCAGGTACAAAAATGTAGCGTGAATAAAAATGACGGTTTCAAAATTTTTGTAATACACAAATACCACAAAAAACGGGGTCATTGTCAAAATACTGGCAACCAGGTTTCCCAAAAAAAGGATCTTTTTTAGTCGATGTGAATAAAGCCAGATCATAAAAATATAAATAGAAAAAAAGACCACGGCCCTAAAGGAGACATAACTAGCAAAGAAAACAGCGGCAAAATTAAGTATAAAATAAACTGAAAGTTTTGTGCGCTGACTTACAAACCTATCCAGCATTGTTTTTTTAGGGCGGTTGATCAGATCTTTTTCGCTATCGTAAAAATTGTTGATTATGTACCCAGAGGCAATTACAGTGGCCGAAGAAAGGATGAGAAAGAATAAATTGGCATCAAAAATAACCTTGCGCAATGGCAATTCCGGTGCGAGAATAATTGCTGAGGTTAAATATTGGGCTATTACCAAGATCAGGATATTATAGCCCCGAACCACCGAAAATAAACTCAGTATTTTAAGCAATAAACGTTTGTTTTTTGCTGCCACCATGTAATTTAGGGAGTTCTAGAAGTTGTAAACGATCTCTAATTTATAGTCTTTTAAGGCTATTTTGGCTTTGTCAATATCCTCGGTAAAACCTAAAATATAGCCGCCGCCGCCGGAGCCGCAAAGTTTTAAATAATAATCGTTTGTTTCAATTCCCGCTTTCCACAGTTTGTGAAATTGCGGCGGGATCATTGGTTTGAAGTTATTCAGAACCACGTGGGAAAGTTTTTTGATATTTCCGAACAGGGATTTCACATCACCCTGCAGAAAATCGTCTACACAGGCATCAGTATGTTTTACAAATTGTTCTTTAAGCATTTTCCTAAAAGGTTCCAATTTCATATTTTCCATAAAAATATGGACCATTGGAGCGGTTTCCCCAGTAATTCCGCTGTCCAGTAAGAATACAGCGCCTTTTCCATTCACGGTTTGGGAAGGAATCCCAGCAGGTTCAATATTGTCTTTGGAATTTATTAAAATAGGAATGCTTAAATAACTGTTTAAGGGATCAAGTCCTGAAGATTTTCCGTGGAAAAAGGATTCCATTTCCCCAAATATTTTTTTTAGCTTTAATAATTTATCCCGGGTAAGGTTTTCAAGAACTGTGATCTTATCGTTTGCATATTCATCATAAATTGCTGCAACAAGAGCGCCACTGCTTCCTACTCCATAACCTTGCGGGATGGTAGAATCAAAATACATGCCTCTTTCAATATCGGTATTTAAGGCATTCATATTAAAACTGACCAGTTCCGGATTGATTTTTTGAAGTTCAACCAGGTATTCAGCGAAGAGTTTTAAGCCTTTATTGGATTTGATCGCGATCTCAGATGGATTTTCCTCCACTTTTAAAGCTCCGTTATAAAAATTGTAGGGAATTGATAATCCTTTGGAATCTTTAATGATCCCGTATTCGCCGAAAAGCAGAATTTTTGAGTAGAATAATGGTCCTTTCATAGAAGTAAATTAACAATTAAAAATTGATAATTAAATTTGTTTTGCAGTTTTAATAAAACTTACTAATATTTTCAACAATTCTTTAATGTCTTAATGAAATACCACAAATGTTGAGGCATCCAAAAACTGGTTTAATATAACAAATCTAACCAATATTCTGATTCATTAGATTCTTATCGAGCTGTATATATTTTTTACACAAAATCTGTCTTACTATAGGCATTTCCCACCGATTCTAAATAAAGCTCCAATTGCAGTGCTTAATCGAAATAATTGCTTAGACCTTACATATTTCTTCTTTTCAACAGAAAAGAATTTTATACAAATTAACAATTTTAATTGATAAAAGGAAACTTTATTGTTAATATTATATTTCCTTTCAAATTAGTGTTTTGTTAATTTCTTAGTTGTCAATTGTCAATTCTTTTCGCTCCGACACCTATCCGGTCGCAAAGATACTGTTCATTTTCGCAATACGCAACCAACTCATTCTTAATGAATTCAAAAACTTTTTCCGCATCCTTTTTCGGATACAAAACGTGCACATTTGCGCCTGCATCCAGTGTAAAGCAAACAGGCAGACCGGAATTTTCCCTGAAATCCCATATTTTATTGATGATTTCAAGTGTGTTGGGTTTCATTAAAATGAAATACGGATTGCTGCTCATCATCATTGCGTGCAATGTCAAAGCTTCACTTTCCACAATTTCAACAAATCCCTTTAAATTCCCGGTTTCGAAAATATTCCTGAGTTTCTCCAGATTCCTGTGAGCTTGTTCAAATCTCGCTTCGGCAAACGGATGGCCTTCCATCAGGTTGTGACCAAGACTGCTGCTCACCTGTTTTGTCCCTTTATCCACCAATAAAATGGTGTCCTGGTAATTCTGAAAAACTTCGTGAATTTTATACGGATATTTTATTCCGAAGAGATCACTACTGTTTACGATGTTTTTGTGTTTTCCCCAAACGATGAGTTCGCCTTCAATACTTCTGCAGGCACTTCCCGAACCCAACCTTGCCAAAAACGAAGCTTTTTTATTAAAATATTCCTCTGAAAGCTCGGGGTTCAATTCTTTTTCCAGGCTCATCACACAAAGTGCCAACGCGCTCATTCCACTAGCTGAAGAAGCGATCCCGCTGCTGTGCGGAAAGGAATTTTCGGTTTTTATCACAAACTGATAATCAGTTAAAAACGGGCAATAAACTTTAATTCTTTTGAAAAAAGATTCAATTTTAGGTTTAAATTCCTCCTTCTTTTTCCCTTCAAAATAGAGTTCGAAAGTAATGTTTTTATCGGAAGTTTCCTTTTTTTTAAACTCCAGCGTTGTAGTGGTCCTGCAGGAATCCAGTGTAAAACTTATGGATGGATTTGCCGGGATCTGGGGTTCCTTTTTCCCCCAGTATTTTACCAATGCAATGTTGCTGGGAGCCTGCCAGGTTACACTGCCGCCAATTAATTTACGCTGATAAGATTGGGGTATAAATTCTTTCTCGGTCATTCTTCAGGAAATTTAAGCAAATATACTTTTTTAGTTCAGAGGGTTTGAATAAGGTTTTCAAATAAAAGCCTATTTTAGTATTATAAACCAATTAAGATGACATTTAAACTGGGAATACGGATTTTGGTGGCGATAGGAATATGTTTCTTTATCGGATTTTTGGGGCAGCTTGCCACGCAGTCAAGTATTGCAGATTGGTATCCTTCCCTCAATAAACCTTGGTTTAATCCTCCGGCCTGGATCTTTGGAGCGGTTTGGACCGTATTGTATATTTTAATGGGGATCGCTGCCGGAATTGTATGGAATAAAGGCTTTTATCATAAATGGGTCAAGATCGCCCTGTATCTTTTTGCTTTTCAGCTCTTGCTCAACGGCTTTTGGTCCCTGCTATTCTTCGGCTTAATGGAGCCTTTTTTGGCATTACTGGATATTATAGCCTTATTTGTGATCCTGCTGTTCACCATAAAATGGTTTAAAGTTGTAAACCAAACAGCAGGATATTTGCTTATTCCCTATGCTGTCTGGGTGCTTTTCGCAGCAGCGCTCAATTTTGAGATCTGGAGGTTGAATTGAAAATCAAATTGAAAATAGGAGTCTTGACTGCATGACTCCAACATGTTGAGTTACCAAATGTCGTTCCAACCAATCCTGCAAGCCATATCGTTTTATAGATTCTTAAATGTACCCGATTCAAATTAAGCATTCAAAAAAGGATTATTAAGGCAAATACCAACCAGAAGTAAACTACTATCAAACCCCGTGTTCCTTTATGAAGAAGAACTCATAGTCTTGGCAGCAAGATAACCGCTGGTCCAGGCATTTTGAAAATTAAATCCGCCGGTGATGGCATCAATATTAAGGACTTCGCCGGCAAAAAATAGGTTTTTGTGAAGTTTGCTCTC
>JBBRGD010000165.1:0-5207 GCA_038241065.1 Flavobacteriales bacterium | reverse complement strand
AAAACTTCGCGCTCCAGCCTTGGATCATTTAACTGATACATACTTTTAATAAGAGCCTTTGTTCCGGGTATTTTAAATATAATTTTAAGAAAATCAAAAGTAAAATAATGGACCACTTCCGGATCAAATTTAAAAAGAAAGGGTCTTATAAGCGATTTGTACATATTGGAAAGGTTTCTACAAAAATAGGTTATTTTAAAAAATAGCATCGAATTTAGTAAAAGACTTTAATTTACTTTACAACATTAGGGATTTGCCGTAAACTGATCTCGCTTTACTAAAAAAATAAGATTTTACCTAAAGAAGGATATGGTGAAGCTATAAGCTCAAAATAGGTATACGTTTCTTACTTTGGATAAATTTTAATAAAACTAACAGGTTTCGATTAACAAAATTTCATCATAATTTTGTGTTTTTAAATTTCGCTAAAGTCAAAAAAAACTATCTTAGCATCATTCAAAATATTCAAAATACCTATGATTTCCAAAAAAAACATTATTTCAAGATTCACAAGTTATGTGACAATTGACACTCAAAGTGACCCCGAAAGTAAAGAAACTCCCAGCACCAAAAAGCAATGGGATTTAGCGAACAAACTCGCTGAAGAGTTAAAACAAATAGGAATGCAGGAAGTTGAGATTGATGCAAGTTCCTATATCATGGCTACTCTGCCTGCAAATGTTCCCCATGAAGTTCCGGTTATTGGCTTTGTATCACATTTTGACACCTCTCCGGATTTTACCGGGACAAATGTAAAACCTCAGATCATTGAAAATTATGACGGAAAGGATATCGTGCTGAATAAAGAGCAGGACATAATCCTTTCTCCCGATTATTTTGAAGATCTAGTTCAGTATAAAGGCCAGACATTAATTACAACCGATGGCACAACTTTGTTGGGAGCAGATGATAAAGCTGGGATTACCGAAATTGTTTCGGCAATGGAGTACCTTATAGACAATCCGCAAATTCTTCACGGAAAAATTCGTGTTGGCTTCACCCCCGATGAAGAAATTGGGCGTGGCGCGCATAAATTCGATGTGAAAAAATTTGGAGCTAAATGGGCTTATACGATGGATGGAAGTCAGGTTGGCGAACTGGAATTTGAAAACTTCAATGCTGCGGAAGCTAAAGTTACAATCCAAGGAAAAATTGTACATCCGGGGTATGCAAAAGACAAAATGGTGAATAGCATGTACATCGCGCAGGACTTTATCAATTCGCTTCCAAGATTAGAAACCCCGGAACACACCGAGGACCGACAAGGATTTTTTCACCTAACCGATATTAAAGGAGATGTTGAAGAAACAAAATTAAAATATATCATCCGCGACCACGACAAAGATCATTTTGAGGCGAGAAAAGAGATGATCCAAAATCTTGTAGCCGAAATTAATTCCCAGCATGACAAGGAAGTTATAAAAATTGAAATTAAAGATCAATATTCCAATATGCGTGAAAAGGTCGAGCCGGTAATGCACATTGTGGATATTGCTGAAGAAGCCATGAAAGCGGTAAACATTACCCCGTTAATTAAACCTATCCGCGGTGGTACAGATGGAGCTCAGCTTAGTTATATGGGACTTCCCTGCCCTAACATTTTTGCGGGTGGACATAATTTTCACGGTCGGTATGAATACGTGCCTGTAGAAAGCATGCAAAAAGCAGTGGAGGTAATTGTGAAAATTGCAGAGCTCACTGCTGAAAAATATAAGTCCTGAAAAACGCAAAAAATCGAATCGGATTTGAAGAAGGGAATTATAAATTCCATCCGAATTATCCGATTTTTTTAAAGCAAATTCAAAATTAAAAAGGGCCTTCTCAATCTTAATCCCCCCGGTAAACAAAGAGAATATGCCGAATTTATTACCGAGGCAAAAAGGGACGAAACCAAACAAAAACGAATTGGAAAAATAATTCCAATGATTAAAGTTGGTATAGGTTTTAACGATAAATATAAAAAATGTTAAAATGAATAGGGACGAAATTAATCGTCCCTTTTTATTTTATACGCATATATTTTTATCTAAAAATAGCAGTTACCGCCTCTTCTTCTCTTTTTACCAGCATTTTCGCTATCCCATAGTTTTATGGTGAGGCTAACAATGAGTTGATTTAAGCGGGTATCTTCAAAACTTGCACGATTCACACCATATTCAGTTCTTACAATATCAAGACCCTGACTTTCTTGTGAAGAAAGGGAATGATCATAACGAACATCCAGGCCAAAACTGCCAAATTCCACTTTTGCACCAATTTGTGCTGAAAGAGGGCTATTTTGAACAACAATTTGCGGGGTATCAGTTACAGGCTCATTTCCTTCCAAAGTGGCATCAATAATGTTCTTGTAAGCTATCCCAGCATAAATATCTACCGGTCCATAAATATTATAACCAACCAATACAGGAACGCTTAGTTCATCTACAGCATAAATTGCTGGTTTTAAAGGAAAATCAAATCTTGACTCCAAGGCTGAATACACTAACTCGGGGCGTATAAAGAATTTTCCAAAGTTTATTTGCACCCAGAGACCACCGTGATAGCCAATTTCTCCTTCAGCATTGTAAGTCGCAGGTGGAAGTTCTGCTTGCGTTGATTGAAAACTATTGATTTCCCCTCCAAAAGTTTTATTGATCCCTCCTTTTAATCCTACCTGAAATTCCTGGGCCTGAAGAACTGGAGTTTGAAAACCGGCAAAGCAAATAAGAAGTGCTAGAAGTGTTTTGTTCATAAAACTAAGGTTGTAATAATTTGTAATATCGGGGTAAATATATTATTTAAAAAAATAAATCACACTTGTTTTTCTATTCATTTAACGTGTTAGAATTAAAAAAATTATAAAAACCTGCAATCAATATTTAAAAATAAATAAAAGGTTATTCTAAATGTTGTGATTTATCCGCTTCAAATAATTTCAGGATCAAATCCCGAAACAGCATAAAAAGCAGAATATCACTTCATTTAAAAAAACCTTTTTAAGTTGAAAATTTTCCTATATTAATGAACGATTTAAAATTTTATCTGGTTTCAGATATCTCTCTATTTTCAGCCATCCATCTCTTAATTCCTCCATCCAATACATATATATGCTCAAAGCCCGCCTCGTTAAGAATCTTGGCGGCTTCCGGGCTCACAGTTCCTGTTGTACAATAAATTGCAATAGGTTTGGTTTTGTCCAATTTTTCAAGTTTTTTTCTAAAATCCTTATCGTATATAATATTTGCGGCATTGACAAGATGCGATTTATTGTACTCAACTTCCGGCTGTAAATCTACTACTTGAACATTGCCATATTGCAATTGCGTATTCATCTCTTCAACGGTAACCACTTTTATTTCATTCGCAGATACATCTTTACAACTGTAAACTGCAAATAAAATAAAGAAAATAATTAAAATCCTGATATTCATGTTTCAGTTTTAAGGGATTTGAATTTCGCCATCCCATTCAATAATACCGCCCATTAAATTGTAGGCATTTTCAATTCCGAGTTGATGCATCAAAGTGCAAGCAGAGGCACTACGGGCACCGGATCGGCAATAAACATAGTAACTTTTAGATTTATCCAGTTTTTCGATTTCATCTGAAAATTCCTGACTTTTGTAAATGTCAATATTGATGGCTTCAGGGATATATCCTGCCAAAAATTCTCCTTCAGTTCTTACATCGAGAATTACAGAATTTTCATCCTTTTCCTTCGCTTCTTTCCATTGCTCCTGAGTTAAATTTTGCATCTCTTGATAATTTATCGGGTTACTAAAATAAAATTTATTAGATTTTAAAAAACGTAAATATAAGACAAACCTTATAATTTGGCTTTAAGCTGTGCCTAAAAAATGCATTATTTATTAAAATTATTACAAAGCTTTTAGATCAACTAACGAAATTCTTACACTACTTAACTTTAACATAAGTTTAATATTGTAACCTGAATAATTATTTTACATTTGTACATACAAAAGTTGTTATGACAAATGAATATTGAAGATATCATAAAAACCGAAAGTCAGTTACCTGCTTCCCGCAGGCTGACAATCAGTTTATTTTCCACCACAAGTTGGGCGAATGAACGGATTTCGGAAGTTTTAAAACCTTATCAAATTAGCCTTCCTCAGTTTAATGTTTTGCGAATCTTAAGAGGACAGAAAGGAAAACCTGCAAACCTAAGCACCATACAGGACCGTATGGTTAGCAAAATGAGCAATACCACCCGGTTGGTGGACAAATTGATCACAAAAGGCCTTGTTGAAAGAATTATCTGCGAAAAGAATCGCAGGAAAGTGGAAATAACAATCACTCCCAGTGGAATTGAATTTTTAACCAAACTCGATCCCATTATTGATAAAGTGGAACATGAAATCACTGACAATCTTACCCCCGAAGAAATTGAAAATTTAACCCAATTATTACATAAACTCAGATAAAAAAAAACTATGAAAAAGAAAATTTTAAATGGCTTAGTCGCCTCAGTAATTGTTTTAACGAGCCTTTCATTTGCAACAATGATTAAGGAAGTTAATGTTAAAGAAAGTAGTGTTACCTGGACAGGTAAGAAAGTGACAGGCTCACATACCGGAACTATTCAACTTAAATCCGGACATTTTAAAGTAGAAGATGAGAAATTAATTGGTGGGGAATTTGTTATAGATATGACCACTATTAATAATAATGATCTAACAGGTGAAGACAAGGGAAAACTGGAAGGGCATTTAAAATCCGAAGACTTCTTTGGAGTTGAGAAATACCCAACCGCAAAACTGATCATCACAAGTGTTGCCAAAAAAGGCGACGGAACTTATGGAGTGGTTGCAAATTTGACCATTAAAAATGAAACTCACCCGGTAACTTTTGATCTTGACTGGAAGGAAAATTCAGCTTCAGCAAAATTATCAATCGACAGGTCCAAATTTGATGTTCGTTATGGCTCAGGAAGTTTCTTCGATGATCTGGGAGACAAAACCATTTATGACAACTTTGACTTAGAGGTAAACCTTAAATTTTGAATTTTAAAATTTAAAATTCAAATAATCAAAAAGTCTTTGTCAATTCAAATTACCTGAGTATATTTGACGAAATGAAAAATCAAACAATACATATTTGGTGGTGGAATAGCTTACGTCAACACGTCGTGAAGTAACACTGCTATAGTATTTAATCATATACAAAAGGCTTGTCTCACGACAAGCCTTTTTTTATTCAACAATATT
>JBBRGD010000164.1:0-5212 GCA_038241065.1 Flavobacteriales bacterium | reverse complement strand
ATCAATGTACGCGGCATTTTCAGACTTTGTATGAAATTGTTGAGATCAGAAAATCCCTTCAGATTGTTTTGATTCATCGCATTGAGGGCGGTAATCTTCTCAGGATCTTTATCATATCCTGCCCCGGAAAAACCATGATCGGCAATATTCTGAAGTAGGTTACGTCCCATGGTTCCCAGACCGATCATGCCAAATGGGTATAGATTTTCTTCTTTCATTTTATTTGATTTTTGACTTTTTGTTTTTAAGAGCTTCTAGATTTTTTTTTGTAGTTTCAAAATTTTGATGATGAAAGCTGTGGATCCCCAGCTTTTGTGCCTGCTGCACCAGATTAAACCGATCGTCGAAATAAACACAGTTCTCAGGTTTAACTTGAGCTATACCCAATGCTAAACGATAAATTCCCGGATCGGGCTTGCGCATTCCTACATTACATGAGGAAACAAAGGCATCGAAACACTGGTACAATCCAAATTTCTCAATGCGATAATCATTGAGTTCCCTGGATTCATTATTGATTGAAATAATACGGAAGCCGCAATCCTGTTTCCATTTGATCAGCCATTGCAGCATATCGGGAAGCTCATTGCTTTGAGTGAACATGAAATTTTTGAATTCATTTTTGGTAAAACTGCGGGGATGGCTAAATACAACAGTGTCCAGATAATCATCCAGGCTAATCCTTCCAATTTCGTACACATTGTAAATAAAATTGTGTAAAACATCCATTTCATCATAGTTCAGACCGAAAATTTTTGCTGCCTTTTGGCGCGAATTATGTCCCCAACCATTGCTGAGCAACACGCCTCCAATATCAAAAAATACAACCTTGACCTGTAATGTTTCCATAGCCATCTGCTTTTAGGATTCTATCTTTGTTTTTTTCTTTTCAATTCCGGCCAAAAGCGTATCATAAGGTTTATTAAATTTTTCAATTCCTTCATTTACAAGCTTCTGGGTTATAGTATCTATATTAATTCCGTTTTCTTTCAGTTGTTTCAATACCTGATTTGCTTTAGCCATATCATCTTCCAAATTGTTTGCTGCCTGCCCATGATCGCGAAAAGCTTCAAGGGTTTCCATTGGAATAGTATTGATGGTTTCTTTACCTATTAAAGCTTCCACATATTTTACATCACTATATGAAGGGTCTTTAGTGCTGGTGCTGGCCCACAATACCCGTTGCCGTTTTGCTCCCTTAGTTTCAAGATTTCTAAATCGTTCAGTGTTTATCACCTCCTTATAAATTTTATAAGCTTGCTTTGCAGAAGCTATTGCCACCTCTCCTTTTAAATTATCCAGGTCTTTTTCCTTGAGGATTGGATCTATCATAGCATCGATACGGCTGAGGAAAAAACTGGCAACAGATGATATTTGGTTAATGGGTTGATTGGCTTTAAGCCTATCTTCCAGACCTTGCATATAAGCGACGATTACTTCCTTATACCGGATTAAGCCGAATAGAAGAGTTATATTAACATTTATGCCCTCGCTGATGCATTTACGGATGGCGGGTAATCCTTCCTCTGTTCCGGGGATTTTGATCATTACATTTTTGCGGTCAACTGCCTTCCATAATTCTCTTGCCTGTTTTATGGTTCCCTCAGTATCACGTGCAAGATGAGGTGAAACTTCAAGGCTCACGAAACCATCTGCGCCTTTAGCTTCATCGTAAACCGGTTTAAAAAAATCGGCGGCACGTTTAATATCTTTGATGGCAAGTCCGAAAAAGATCTCATCGTTGCTGGTTTTTTGCTTTGAAAGCGAAGCTATATCATCATCATAGTCTGAACTGTTGCTGATCGCCTTTTCAAAAATAGCAGGATTTGAAGTGAGGCCTCTCACCCCGTCTTCCTCAATAAGTTTTTTTAATTTCCCGGAGTCCATAATTTCCCTGTCCAAGAAATCCAGCCAGATACTCTGACCAAAATTGTGAATGTGTTTAACTCTATTTGTTTCCATGATTTAATTGTGTTTAATATCAGTTACGTAACTAATCAGTTAATATTTTTTTTTTTGCCTAAAGTGCCTAAAGTGCCTAAAGTGAAGTAGACCCTAATTTTACAAGTGATTCAAGACTGTGGGTTTTTTAGCTTTTTCATTCAAATAGTTAATTTTTAATTAAATTATTTTTTTGCTTTAGTTTAATACTGCGTTGATATTTTCTTTCATTGCTGAAAACTCTAAGGTTTTAAGTTTATCAAGACATAGAAAATTCAATTATTCCCTTTAGGGTCAGGGCAAATTAATTGAATTTTCGGCCTTTTGTTCCTGCCCGTCCCTAAAGGGTGCCAAAAGGCCGAAACAATGAGTTTTTTAGCATAATAGCTATTTTAAAAAAGAGCCTACTTTTCCTTTAACCCGAATATTTCAATCGTTGAATGTCGAATTATTACTCATTTAACACTGGTATTTTTTTGTAAGCTTATTTGATTTTATTTCTTCATTCGTAAAATATGTTTTTAGCTTTAATCATCAAATGATTAATCACGCAGCTGATTCTAGTTCATAAAGTCCTAAATGTTAATCTTCGTCTAAACAGGCGATAATGGCTTTAATAATAAGTTTTGTTTCATCGGGACCATTTATTTGAATAGTGGAAATACCTGTCTCTTTACCGGTGCATTTTGTGACTTAACTATTTTTCGAGTTTCGCCACTTTTTCCAAGCGTCGGCGATGCCTTTCCTCACCTGTAAATGTTGCATTTAAAAATGCAGTCACAAGTTCTTTGGCGCTTGCAGAACCGGTGATCCATCCTCCAAGGCACATCATGTTAATGTCGTCATCTTCAACACCCTGGTGTGCTGAAAAATGTTCGGTAATTAATGCCGCCCTGACCCCGGCCACTTTATTGGCAGCTATAGATGCACCAATCCCACTGCCGCAAATGGCAATTCCCCGCAATACGCTATTTGTTGCAATTGCCCGGGCAAGCGGAATTACATAATCCGGATAATCATCCTGATCATCAAGGTTATAGGCACCAAAATCCACAACTTCAAAATCCATTTTGACCAGGAATTCCCGAATAATTTCCTTTAATGCATATCCACCGTGATCTGAACAGATACCTATTTTCATTTTGATCTGGTATTTATTAAAAGCATCGGGTATTGGCCGATTTTATTTCATTTTTTTACTTAAATGAAGATGTGTTCTTTACCCGGCTTCATTTTTTTATTTCTGCTAAAGCAAGTCCTTTGCTCTTTTTACCACATTTTCTACTGAAAATCCATATTCCTTCAGCACTTCTTCTCCCGGAGCCGATTCTCCAAATCTGTCAACGCCAATTATATCACCTTCATCTGTTATGTATTTATGCCAGCCTATAGATGACCCGGCTTCTACCGCCAGGCGTTTTCTCAAGGCTTTTGGAAAAATTTTTTCTTTATAAGAATCTTCCTGTTTTTCAAACAATTCCCAGGATGGCATACTCACTACACGTGCTGCAATATTTTGCTCCTTCAGTTTTAGCTGGGCGGCCAATACTAATTGAACTTCTGAACCCGTACCGATCAAAATAATTTGTGGGCTTTTTTCTGCTTCGGAAAGTATATAAGCTCCTTTTTCCAGTTCAAAGGCATTCGTATATTTTTCCTGATCAATTACAGGAATTCCCTGACGGGTCAATATCAATGCAACCGGTCCACCGGAATGTTCAAGCGCAACGCGCCAGGCTTGTGCCGTTTCATTTGCATCTGCCGGGCGAATCAGGGTCAAGTTGGGAATAGACCGTAAGCCAATTAATTGTTCCACCGGTTGGTGGGTGGTTCCGTCTTCCCCCAAACCTATACTGTCATGGGTGTAAATAAATATGGGATGGATTTTCATAATAGCTGCAAGCCGGATAGGTGGCCGCATATAATCTGAAAATATTAAAAATGTGGCGCCAAATGGAATGAAATTGTGACTGAGCGCTATTCCGTTTAGGATTGCACCCATGGCATGTTCCCTTATTCCAAAGTGAAAATTACGGCCATCAAGATTGGCAGCAGAAAAGGATTTGTATTTTTCCAGAGTAGTATCTGTAGAAGGCGCCAGATCTGCGGAACCACCTATCAGGGTTGGAAAATAATCTGCAATTGCATTGAGGGTTTTTCCGGATGCTTTCCGGGTAGCCATTTTTTCTCCGGCTTTAAAAACCGGCAATTTATCTTTCCATCCTTCAGCAAAATTAGCACCGCTTACTAATTCTTTGGCCAGCGCTGCATATTTTTCTTTGTAATTCCCGAACAATTCATCCCAATCTTGTTCTTTTTTTATTCCCTTCTTACCTGCTTCACGATAATAATTTAAAACATTATCGGGTACCTCAAAATATTCATCCGGATCAAAACCAAAACGTCGCTTCACTAATTTCACTTCATCCTCACCTAAAGGCGAACCATGCGCGCTGGCAGAATCTACCTTGTTAGGGCTGCCAAATCCGATATGGGTGCGCACTTTGATCAGGGAAGGACGTGAGGTTTCATTTTGGGCGTTTTTCACTGCGGCAGATAAAGCCTCGAGATCGTTGCCATCTGCAACTTCCAAAACCTGCCAGCCATAAGCTTCAAAACGTTTTGGTACATCTTCATTAAAAGTGAGATCGGTATTTCCTTCAATGGTAATATGGTTATCATCATATAAGTAGATCATGTTGCCCAACTTGAGATGCCCGGCCAAAGACGCGGCTTCAGAACTTACACCTTCCATCAAGTCCCCATCACTGCAGATGGCATAAATTTTATAGTTAAAAAGATTGAAGCCGGGCTTATTATATCGGGCGGCCATATATTTTTGCGCGATGGCAAATCCCACTCCATTGGCAAAACCCTGCCCTAATGGCCCGGTAGTGACCTCAATTCCCGCCAATAATCCATATTCCGGATGTCCTGCGGTTTTGCTGTGCAACTGCCTGAAATTTTTAAGATCGTTTAAAGTGACCTCATAACCTGTTAAATACAAAAAACTGTATTGAAACATACAGGCATGGCCTGCAGATAAAACAAAACGATCGCGATTTGGCCAATTGGGATTTTGTGGATTGTACTTCATAGTTTTTGTCCACAATACGTGGCCCATAGGGGCTGTAGCCATTGGCGTTCCGGGATGGCCGGAATTAGCTTTTTGTACGGCATCTGCTGCCAATACCCGAACGGTGTTAATGCAACGCTGAAAAAGATCAGGATTCATAATATATAGTTTTATTTATTTTTAAACCACGACTTA
>JBBRGD010000163.1:0-5250 GCA_038241065.1 Flavobacteriales bacterium | reverse complement strand
GTTTCCGCTAACGGTAGTGAACAATCTTTCCCATCTTATTTTATTCATGATTCCGTTTCCGTTGGTATCCCAACTCATCCAAACGAATACGGGTTTTCCCACCACATGATTTTCAGGAACGTAACCAAAATAACGGCTGTCAAGACTGTTATGGCGGTTGTCACCCATCATCCAGTAATAATTCTGTTTAAAGGTATAAGAATTGATTGGAGTGCCATTTAACAATATTTGGGTGCCGTTCAAACTAATTTTATTTGTATTTCCCATTTCAGAACCTTCATAAACCTCTATTATGCGTTTATAAAAAGGAAGCGATTCTAAGGTAAGTTGAACAGTGGCTCCTTTCTTTGGAATAAAAATGGGCCCGTAGTTGTCTTTATTCCAGGAAAGCATGTCCGAATTTGGAAAAACACCAGGCTCTTTTACTCCTGCCGAATCAATATTGCGTTTTATAGAAACAACATTCGGATGGTTTTTGAACCTTTCATAAGCATCATCCGTCAGGTTAATTCTAAAGGTATTCGTGTTCGGGTTATATCCGTAGGGATCGGTAATATCATAGCGTTCATATAAATAACGTGGATCAAAGGCCTGACCTTTGGTTGTGCCAGTATAAGAAAATTGCAATTTGGAGCGACCAGGCAATTGCAATGGCTTTGAATTTATATGAACCTTTCCGTTTATGATCTCCAGGGTATCTCCGGAAATCCCAACAGCGCGCTTTACATAATTGGTTTTTTTATCGATAGGTTTGTAATAATATTTATCTGTGTAATACATATTCATCATTGTATCAACAGGCCAGTTGAACACAACAATGTCTGAGCGCTCAATATTTTCAAAACCGGGAAGCCTAAAATATGGAATTTGGGGTTTTTCCAAATACGATTTTATCCCCAAAACCGGAATAGTATCATGTACCATAGGAAAAGCGACAGCGGTTAGCGGAGTTCGCGCGCCGTAATGAAACTTGCTCACAAACAGAAAATCCCCTACCAGCAATGTTTTTTCAAGGGAAGATGTAGGAATTGTAAAGGGCTGAATTAAATAGGTATGTACTAAAGTGGCGGCAATTATCGCGAATAAAATGGAACTTACCCATTCTCCCATGTCCGATCTGGGTTTCAGACTCCTGTCTTCAATATAAGATGGTTTCAGGAGATAATTTACGTAATAGATATAAAAACCTAAAGTTACAATTACCAGTAAAGTCTCAAATCTATTGGTCCTTCCGAAACTTCTGATTGTTTCTACCCAAACAACCGGGAACATAATAAGGTTCACTATTGGGATAAACAACAGAATGGTCCACCACCATGGCCTATTGATTATTTTCATTAAAATTACGGCATTATAAACAGGAATTGCGGCCTCCCATGCTTTCCTGCCTGCTTTTACATATAGTTTCCAGGTACCCAAAAAATGTATAAGTTGTATCAATAAGAAAAACAAGAACCATTGTGTGATTGTCATAGTAAAAATTCTTTACTGTTATATGTGTGTTTATTGCTTAAAGCGTTACAAAAGATCAGCTTAAACCGGAAATTACATCGTTCATGTTGTGAACGCCTTTTTTATCTTTCAGCCATTCAGCGGCGATAATTGCTCCCAACGCAAATCCTTCCCTGGAATGCGCGGTATGTTTAATTTCAATAGAATCTATTTCTGATTTATACGAAACAGTATGGGTTCCCGGAACATTTTCAATTCTTTTAGCATAGATCGGGATTTTATTTTCCTCTGCCTTATTCAGTTGCCAGGATTTTTTAGATGAATTGGCTATGATTTGTTGCGCCAGACTTATGGCTGTTCCGCTGGGAGCGTCTAATTTTTGTGTATGATGAATTTCTTCTATCTCTACCGAATAATTGCTGAAAGCACTCATTATTTTAGCCAATTTCTCGTTCAGCCCAAAAAATAAATTAACTCCAATGCTGAAATTAGATGCATACAAGAATGCCGAATTTTCCTGTTCGCATAGCTCAACGGCCTTTTCGTAATTTTCTAACCAACCCGTAGTACCGCATATTACCGGTAAATTGTTTTTAAAACAGGTGGTAATATTATTAAATGCAGCACCTGGAATACTAAAATCTATAGCGATTTCTGCCATGGACAGATCATAATCCTCAATATTTTCGTCTATTTTCAAGACCACTTCATGTCCTCTTCCAATTGCGATTTTTTCAATGGTCTTTCCCATTTTTCCGTAACCTAAAAGTGCGATCTTCATATCTTAATAATATTTTTTCTTGGAGAAATCCGGATAGTTATCCTAATAGTCTAAATGTATTGCCCTTTTTATCAAAAGCCTGTTTCGGAGCTTTCAAGGTTAAAAATTAAAGTTTAATGAAAGTCCGTAATCTGTTTTTCCGGTATAATGGTCAAAATTCACCTTCGGTCTCAAAGACAGATCTTCACTCACATTAAATTGCTGCAAATGTGCGGTTACATTGGCATCAATAATATTGAGGGCATAAATTCCTGCGGTGATCAAAAGTGAGAGTTCCTTGTTGCGCTGAAAAAAACGTTGGGCACGAATAAGTCCGTCATTGGTTATTCGTTGGGTGCCATCGGGCCTTGTGAATTCGTCATCGGTAAACCCGGCTAGGCGTCTTTTATAAATAGACCTGTATCGATCGTATTCTTTATCATTATCCAGATAAAAATAGATCCCAACTCCAAGACCGCCATAAACCAGCGGAATTTTCCAATATTTTCCATTATAAGCCTGTCCTAATCCCGGCAAAACAGCTGAATAAAAAGCAGCCCTTGCCGGAGCCAACGGATCATAGGGTTTATAATACAATTTCTCTTGAACAACTGGTTCTTGCACAATCGGTTCTTGCACCGTTGAAATTATAAGCGAATCTTCCTGTGCGTACAAATAATTGGACGCAAAAAGCAGAATGAGTGCGGTAAGAATTAATTTAAGCTTCACCCTGAATCAGTTTTTTAATTCTATTGAAATCTTCTTCTGAAGTAAATGGAATGATCAATTTTCCCTTTCCTTTTGGCTCAACTTTTATATCGACTTTGGCGCCTAAATATTCTGAAAATTCCTTGACCCTTTTTTTAAATTCCTGGGGCAAAGCTTTGGGTTTGGGGGCTGGTTTTTTGGTTGGCACATCATTAAGTTCCCTCACCAGCTTCTCAGTATCCCTTACCGAAAGTGATTTTTCCAGTATTTTTTCATAAATATCCAACTGGGTTTGCGGGTCTTCCACATTTATTAAAGCCCTTCCATGTCCCATGGAAACAAAACCGTCTCTCATTCCGGTTTGTATGATGGGATCTAATTTTAACAACCTTAAATAATTGGCTAGGGTCGACCTGTTTTTTCCCACCCGGTCGCTCAATTGTTCTTGAGTTATATTGATCTCATCGATAAGTCTTTGATAAGAAATCGCGATCTCACTAGGATCGAGATCCTGTCGCTGAATATTTTCCACCAGAGCCATTTCCAGGGATTCCTGGTCGTTAGCGATGCGGATATAAGAAGGAATGGTCTCCAGGCCAATTAATTTGGAAGCCCTAAACCGGCGCTCTCCAGATACCAATTGATATTTGTTGAAATCCAGCTTACGCACCGTAATGGGTTGAATCACTCCCAGTTCTTTAATGGAAGAGGCCAGTTCCCGCAAGGATTCTTCATTGAAACTGGTACGGGGTTGAAATGGATTGACTTCAATTGAAGTGAGTTCCAGTTCAACAATATGGCCAACTAATTTATCGGCATTTTTGTCTTCGGCAGATTTTATATCGTGTTCGGGATCCTTCAGCAATGCTGAAAGTCCGCGTCCCAATGCTTGTTTCTTGGTAGCTTTCGCCATTTTCTATGAGTTTTTCTTAATGATTTCCTGGGCCAGGCTCAAATAATTGGCAGCACCTTTACTTCCCGCATCATAATTTATGATACTCTCCCCATAACTGGGGGCTTCACTTAAACGCACATTTCGCTGAATGATTGTGGTAAAAACCATCTCGTTAAAGTGCTTTTGAACTTCGTCCACCACTTGATTTGAGAGCCTTAAGCGCGAATCGTACATGGTTAACAGCAAGCCCTCAATATCGAGGTTTTTATTGTGTATTTTTTGGACGCTTTTTATGGTATTGAGCAGTTTTCCCAAACCTTCCAAGGCGAAATATTCACACTGAATAGGTATGATAACAGAATCGGCAGCGGTTAGCGCATTCAGGGTTAAAAGGCCCAAAGAAGGCGCGCAATCTATCAGGATATAATCGTAACTGTCTTTCAAGTGATTAATTGCCTTCCTCAGCATATACTCCCGTTCTTCCTGATCTACCAGCTCTATTTCAATAGCAACCAGATCTATATGTGAAGGGATAATGTCCAAATTGGGAGATCCGGTTTTGACAATAGCTTCCTCCGCTTTTATAGAATGTTCTATTAGCTGATAGGTCCCAAATTCCACCTGTTCTACATCAATTCCCAATCCCGAAGTGGCATTGGCCTGTGGGTCCGCATCGATTAATAGTACTTTTTTCTCAAGAACTCCCAGGGAAGCCGCCAGATTTATAGAGGTAGTGGTTTTGCCAACTCCCCCTTTTTGATTTGCAATAGCAATGATCTTACCCATTAATTGTCTTCAATTTTTGAAAGGTAAAAATACAATTTATAAAAGGTTTACAAAATGAATTTTGCAGCCTTTAATAATTATACAGAAATGAGGTTGTTATTTGCTTTTTTTGGATCGAATCATCGCTTCCAATTGATCCCACATTTCCTCCGGAATTGCTTCGAGTAAATTGAACTGTCCCGCACCTTTCAGCCATTCTCCTCCATCAATGGTGATCACCTCGCCATTTACATAGGCCGAAAAATCCGAAACAAGATATGCCGCCAAATTTGCAAGTTCCTGATGTTCCCCAACACGTTTTAACGGAACTTTTTTAGCCAAATCGAATTTTTCCTTCAGATTACCGGGCAATAATCTGTCCCAGGCACCTTTGGTAGGGAAAGGGCCGGGTGCGATCGCATTAGAACGAATGCCGTATTTTGCCCATTCCACCGCCAAAGAGCGCGTCATAGCCAAAACTCCTGCTTTTGCAGTCGCACTTGGGACTACATAAGCCGATCCCGTCCAGGCATAGGTGGTAACTATATTTAAAATGGTTTTGTTTGTTTCATTTTTGTCTATCCAGTGTTTCCCAAAGGCCAGGGTGCAGTTTTTGCTTCCTTTTAAAACGATATCAATTATGGTATCAAAAGCATTGGCAGAAAGACGT
>JBBRGD010000162.1:0-5326 GCA_038241065.1 Flavobacteriales bacterium | reverse complement strand
TTCCTAAAATAGTTCACATAATAATTGTAGTTATTGGGATAAGCAAAAAACATATCGCCCTTTGCAAAAATAAAAGAGCTGCTCATATTAATAGTGGGTAAATGAATTTTTTTGGGATCTTTTACTGCCAATACGTCTCGTTCTTCATAGGTAAGGCTTTTCCCGGTTTTATATCGCAGGTTTAAACTGGTATTCTTATCGCCTATTACTTTGGAGGGCGTTTTGACGTTTATGGTTCCATGGTCAGTAGTGAGGATCAGTTTAAAACCTAATTGTTGTGCCTGCTGAATTATTTCCAGTAAAGGGGAGTTTTTAAACCAACTTTGAGTCAGGGACCTATAGGATTTATCGTTTGAAGCCAATTCTTTTATCACTTCCATCTCTGTTTTGGAATGTGAAAGCATGTCCACAAAATTATAAACTACCACAGTTAAGTCGTTATCCTTCTGGGATCTGAAATTTTCAACCAGGCGCTTTCCACCTTTTAAGCTGGTTATTTTGTGATATTCATATTTTATATTCAGGCCAAGCCGTTTGAGTTGTGATTCCAGAAATTCGGCTTCAAACATATTTTTTCCGCCTTCTTCGGTGTCATTCAACCAATATTTAGGGAAGAGTTTTTCCATCTCAGCTGGCATAAGCCCTGAGAAAATAGCGTTTCTTGCATACTGTGTGGCTGTTGGGAGGATACTGAAAAATACAGATTCTTCTTGCTTTTTATAATAATTATTGATGGTACCTTCAAAAGCCTTCCACTGGTCATATCTCAAATTGTCAACAACTACAAGAAGGGTAGGTTGTTTTTTACTGATCTCGGGTGCGATCTTATTTTTAAACAGAGTATGCGACATTATAGGAGGCTCGGAATCATTGTCGAACCAATCAGGATAATTCCTGTCTATAAACTTGCAGAATTGATTGTTGGCTTCAAGTTTCTGGGATTCCAGAATTTCGAACATCCCGCTGTCTTCGATAGCTTCCAACTGAAGTTCCCAATATACAAGACGTTGATAAAGTTCTGCCCAACCTTCAAAAGAATTAATAGAAGACATATCCATTGAAATTTTCCTGAATTCCTGCTGATAATTAGAAGTGGTTTTTTCTGTGACCAACCGGGAATGGTCCAGATTCTTTTTTAAACTGAGCAGGATTTGGTTAGGATTCACCGGTTTGATCAGATAATCGGCAATTTTAGAACCTATCGCATCTTCCATGATATATTCTTCTTCGCTTTTGGTGATCATTACTATTGGCATTTCGGCACGTTTTTCCTTGATCTCAAATAAGGTCTCCAATCCCGATAATCCCGGCATATTTTCATCCAGGAATACAATGTCAAAGTTTTCTTTTTCAATTTTCTCAATGGCTTCCATTCCGCTTTTACAGGTTGTGACCTTGTAATTTTTGGATTCCAGAAAAAGTATGTGCGGCTTGAGCATATCTATTTCATCATCTGCCCAAAGTATTTTAATATCATTCATATAAAAAATATTTATAAGTCATCTTTATTACAATTTATGTGCGAAAATGGCTTTTGGTTTCTCAAATGTCCATTATGGACATCATATATGTATCTTTGTTATAAATTTAAAGGATTTTAAGCTTGTCAATTATAACTAAACTAAAGATATTTAACGATCCAATTTACGGATTTATTACTATTCCGAACGATCGGATATTTAAGATAATTGCACATCCCTTCTTTCAAAGATTGCGCCGAATTACACAAATGGGCATGTCTTATCTGGTTTATCCCGGAGCACATCATACAAGATTTCATCATGCGCTGGGTTGTTTGCACCTTATGCAGAAAACCATCGCAATACTTCAATTTAAAGGGATTGACATTTCCGAAGAGGAAGCAGAAGCCCTGCAAATTGCTATTTTATTACACGATATTGGACATGGACCCTTCTCGCATGCCATGGAAAATTCTATTGTTGAAGGAGTGTCCCACGAGCATATTTCACTGCTTTTTATGGAAGAAATGAACCGTGATTTTAACCAAAGTTTAACGCTTGCCATCGAGATTTTTAAAGGCACTTATAAACGCAAATTTATGAACCAGCTTATTTCAAGTCAGCTGGATATGGATCGCCTGGATTATCTTAAACGGGACAGTTTTTATACAGGGGTGCCGGAAGGAAACATTAACAGTGAGCGGATTATTACCATGTTATATGTGGTAAAGGACAATTTGGTCGTGGAAGAAAAGGGCATTTATTCGGTAGAAAAATTTCTTGTTGCCAGAAGGTTAATGTACTGGCAGGTATATTTGCACAAAACCAGCGTAGCGGCAGAACAATTATTGATACGTGTGCTAAAACGTGCCAAGGAACTTACAGATTCCGGCAAGAAATTGCAATGTAGCCCGGCACTTTCCTTTTTTTTAACTAACAAAATAAGCCTGGAAAATTTTGATTCAGTCACCTTGAAGATTTTTGCAAAACTGGACGATTACGATATTGTTTCAGCGATGAAGGAATGGGTTGAAATAGATGATTATGTTTTGAGTAACCTTAGCGAAATGCTTCTAAATAGAAATCTTCTGAAAATTAAACTGAAAATTAAACCGGCAGACCATGGAAAATTACAGAAATACAGGGAAGCAGTTCAAAAAAAGCACAACCTATCTGAACATGAAGCAGCCTATTTTGTTTTTAGCGGGGAAATTTCAAATGTGGCTTATTCCAGTGAAAAAAACAAAATTCAAATTTTACACAGAAACGGAAAAACCACCGATGTGGCTAAAGCTTCCGATCAATTAAATTTAAAAGCATTGTCCAAAGAGGTAACTAAATATTATATCTGTTATCCAAAGGTCAAAGATTAACTCATTTTCTTTACTTTTGCCACAATGAAATTTACAGCAGCACAACTCGCCGAGATTTTAGAAGGAACTGTCGATGGGAATCCGAAGACAGAGGTTTTTAAATTGGCCAAAATTGAAGAAGGCACAAAAGGTTCGTTAACCTTTTTGAGCAATCCTAAATACACTTCCTATATTTTTTCTACAAATGCATCTGTAGTTATTGTAAAAGATGATTTTCAAATTGAGGAGAAAATTGAAACGACCTTAATTAGGGTCAAAGACCCTTATAAAGCGTTTTCAACTTTATTGGAATATTACAATCAGGTGCAATTAAATAAAAGTAGGATTGAAGAACCTCATTATATTTCCGAATCTGCCGTTTATGGGGAGAATATTTATCTTGGAGCTTTTGCTTATTTAGGTGAAAACGTAATAATTGGAAACGATGTAAAGATTTATCCAAACTCTTATATAGGCGATAATGTAAGAATTGGAGATAACACAATTATATTTGCGGGAGTTAAAATATATTCTGAAACGGTTATTGGAAATTTCTGTGTAATCCACAGTGGTTCTGTAATAGGAGCTGATGGTTTTGGATTTACCCCGAATGAAAGCGGTGAATATTCCAAAATTCCGCAAATAGGTAATGTTATTTTAGAGGATTTTGTAGATATTGGTGCCGGAACTACTATAGACCGTGCGACCCTGGGATCCACTATAATCCGGAAAGGAGTAAAAATCGACAATCAGGTACAAATTGCCCATAACGTTGAAATTGGGAAGCATACAGCCATTGCCGCACAAACGGGAATAGCAGGTTCTACCAAAATAGGTGAAAATTGCCTGATTGGTGGGCAGGTAGGTATTGCAGGGCATTTAAACATTGGCAACAGAGTAAAAGTTCAGGCACAATCCGGTATTGGCAGAAATATAAAAGACGAGGACGTGATTCAAGGCTCCCCGTCATTTGGTTATAATGATTTCAACAAATCCTATGTTCATTTTAAAAATTTTACAAAAATTGTAGAAAGGTTAACCCAATTAGAAAAAAATAATAAGAATGGCTGAGATCCTTTCAAAACAACGAACCATCAAGAAATCAGTTTCTTTAAAGGGAGTAGGACTTCATACAGGTAAAGAAGTTGCCCTTACCTTCAAACCCGCACCAGAAAATACCGGTTACGTATTTAAGCGTGTCGATTTGGAAAACGAACCTATCGTTGAAGCAGATGTAAATTACGTGGTAAATACCCAGAGAGGAACCAACCTCGAAAAAAACGGGGTAAGCATACAAACTTCAGAACATGTGCTGGCTGCTTGTGTAGGGCTGGAAATAGACAATGTTATAATAGAATTAAACGCTTCCGAACCACCTATAATGGACGGTTCTTCAAAGTATTTTGTAGAGGCTTTGGAAGAAGCCGGTATTGAAACTCAAAATGCTGATAGAGATGAATTTATTATCACCGAAGTTATTTCATATAAAGATGAAAAAACAGGCAGTGAAATAATTGTGATGCCATGCGATACATATCAGGTAACAAGCATGGTTGATTTTGGTACCAAAGTTCTGGGAACTCAAAATGCTTCAATTCAAAATCTTTCAGAATTTAAAACTGAGATTGCAAATGCACGTACTTTTAGTTTCCTTCACGAAATTGAAACCTTACTCGACCACGGCTTAATAAAAGGTGGCGATTTAAACAATGCCATAGTTTACGTTGACAAGGAATTGAATCCTGAAACGATGGATAAATTGCGAAAGGCTTTCAACAGGGATACTATTTCTGTAAAACCGAATGGTATTTTAGACAATTTAACCCTTCATTATCCTAATGAAGCGGCACGTCATAAATTACTTGATGTTTTAGGAGATTTGGCACTAATTGGAACCAGAATAAGGGGGAAAGTATTCGCTACCAAACCCGGACATGAGATCAACACCCAATTCGCGAAAAAACTGGCAAAATATATTAAAACTGAAAGGCGTAGTAATAATATGCCTAAAATAGATTTTGATCAGGAGCCGTTGATGGATGTGGTAGCTATTATGGATATATTACCTCACCGGCCTCCATTTTTATTAGTTGATAAAATTTTTAAACTAACCGAAAGTTGTGTGGTTGGGATGAAAAATGTGACAATGAACGAACCATTCTTTGTTGGTCATTTTCCTGGTAAACCGGTAATGCCCGGAGTTTTACAAGTGGAGGCAATGGCACAAACCGGAGGGATCCTCGCATTGAAATCGGTGCCTGATCCGGAAAATTACCTGACTTATTTCATGAAGATCGATAATGTGAAATTTAAACGGCAGGTTGTTCCCGGAGACACCTTAATATTTAAATTAGATTTATTAGCACCTATCAGACGCGGGATTTGCCAAATGCAAGGCTATGCCTATGCAAATGGGAAATTGGCAGCAGAGGCTATTTTAATGGCCCTAATTGTAAAAATAAAATAAAAGAAGATGAACCAACCCTTAGCATATGTACATCCAGGAGCGAAAAT
>JBBRGD010000161.1:0-5345 GCA_038241065.1 Flavobacteriales bacterium | reverse complement strand
TGGATAAGCTTAAAGTCAAAGGCTATAATATAAATGAAAGGAATTCTCGTATCCTTGGAAAAGTTGACGCAATCTTAAGATTGCCCGACGGAAAACTGGAAGGTGGTGCCGATAAGCGCGGAGATGATACTGCTGTTGGATTTTAGCATAATAAATTGATTTTCAATTGAAATCCAGGATTATTTAAAAATACTAAAAATGGAATTCTTTTTAGAATTATTGACATAAAGGTAACACAAGAATTAATTAACGATTCTATTCAGCCAAGAAACATAGAAAATTTTACTGAAACCGCTCTTTTAATTGAAAATTATGAAGAAAACTTTATAGGATTAACCCAATGGGGGGAATTTAAAATTAGTTACGAAAAAATAAACGGAGGTGTCCGTTTTGCTTTGTTGGATTGCCCAAATGCGCTGTCCTAGACAATTACTACCGGTTTGGCTGAAGAACGAGAAAAAATCATATTACACTGCGCAATAAGCCTGATGAGTTTATTGAAGAAATTCAGGAATTTTTAGATGAATGGGAAACAGGTATTAAGGCTTCTTTTTAAATTGAATCTTTGGAAACTGGACGGTTCTATAATTGCCATAATAATTTTTCCTTTGAATTAAAAAAATAACGAGAGGGGCAATTTTGCCTCTCTCGTTATTTAAATTCGTTAAAATCTTCTTTAGTAGTTTATTCTCTTTTCTGATCCTGTTCAAATTGAAGGATCATTAGAGAATATGATTTTACTGTAAAAACAACTTCCTATTAATTTGGTGGAAAGAAGAATGTAGGATCTGAATCGTCCTGCATTCCATCACTTCCACAACCATCCCTAAAGTGAAGGTATTTCATCCTATCAATTCCATTATCTGAATAGTATAATGATTCTACACCTTCCTGGGTAAATTCGCCCATTCTTATTGGGTCTGAGTCTGTTGGGTTTCCTTGTTCGTCTACTATCCACATCTCTGCGTAAAACAGATCATTTACATCCTTGTTATCAGGTAAGGCTACCCATAATGGCATGCAATACTCATCTCCGGTGTCTTCATAAACCCCATGATCATTCATCAAAGGATTATCGGCTTTAAACAAAGGAGTTCCTTTAGGATTTAATGGATCACCGCTATAAGTCCACACATCAAATTTAAAATGCGCAGGGGAGTGTCTTCCGGTTTCATCGCATATATTACCAAATACACCTAAAATAATTACTCTCACTGCTGTGAAGTTAAAAAACATATATCCAAATTCATCAGCAAAACGCTCATCATAACATAATACCTCAACATTTACGTATTTTTTTACTCCATCTCTTAAATTGATATTAATTGGAAGGGGATCACTCACAAAAGCCGCAAAGTTGGAATACCCGTAATCATCATTTTCCCGGGGTGCAATCCATAGCACATTATTGCCCGCATCCAAAACCGCAAAATATTCCAGGGTATACTGACCTTGCGGCAATACTACCTCGTCTGATTCCTTGGTCATCCAACCACCTTCACCATTGGGAATTACAGGAATTTCAATAAATCCGCCGGTATCTCCATTTTGTCCTGCAATCCAGGTATCCTCAGCATCTTTTAAGGCAACCCGGACTTTTGCCGGAACAGCATCGGAACAGGCAGGAACATCTCCTGGAATACGTTGTTCATTAGCCACACTATTGGAAACCAAATCATTTAAAACAGCCCCAAATGACAAAGTAGCCGTTTGCGGTGTCCCACCCTCAGGCAGTGCAATAAGGCTACTTTCGTCTTCTTTACTACAAGAAGTAAATAACAAACCTGTTATTACTAAGCATACCAGGTAAATTTTAGTGATTTTCATTATAAAAAATTTTAATTAATAATTAATTGAATGGTTAATAGATATTGTAATTACGTTTTTAATTCACTTTTTTAAGTTGACAAATTCCTCGATTAGTTCGCTTTGTAAGAGTTTTTAAGCTCAGAAAATTGCATAATAATTTTATTTTAGAACAAAACCCGTCATAAATAAAAAATCTTTTTTTTATTATTAATAATTAAATAAAAGTTCATCTATCTGGGGTTCTCAAATTATTGAGGGATGTATCTTGAAGTGCTTGTGGAGAGACACTTTATAAAAAGATACAACCAAGGGGAACTATATCTTTTTACTAAACTAAGCATTATATGTTGTTTAATATATGGAGGAAATCCCCCAATTTCATTAACACAAATGAATCCGATTATGGTATATAAGAGGATATAGTATTGCCCTTTAGGAATATAAAACTTGAATTATAAATAATCCTCTATATTTTTTAACTAATCTTCGATTTTTTTGTTTATAAAACTTTTTTAAAATTTTATAAACTTATTCTATGATGTATAAGCGAACTTAGAATTGGGGAATATTTACACAGGTAAAATGGGGATACCCAATTTATAATTTTCCTTCATAAGTTGTTATAACTAAAAATTGGGCATAAAAAAACCCGGCTTTTAAATCCGGGTTTTTTACATTCTAAAAAAATAAACTATACATAGAACCAATAATCCTTTTTAAGTTCTACCGTTCTCCAGCCATAGCGGGAATAGTAATACCAACCGTCGTTATATCGCAGTACGGTAAGTCCACTTATGGTATAATATTCACCATTAATATAAGTGGGTTCCGGCGTGGTAGTGCCTCCTCCATTATCAGGATACATAATGTTGATCCCTACCTTATCACCTGAAGATAGCGCAGTTCTTTGAGTGGAATAAAGACTTCCATCGACTGTTACAATTGTAGGTGATCCATTACTGGAGAAAGAATAAGGTCCATACATCATTATAGATCCAAAGTCCAGGTTGCTGGTAAATTCTTGCCCATCAAATCCACTTTCTTCATAAGTTTGGAAGTTATGTTCCCTTCCACTTTGAATATTTTCGAATTGTATTTTGATATGGCTGTTCCTGTCAACCCTGCTTTGTTCATGCCATAAACCAATGGCATGACCAATTTCATGAATCGTATTACCTGTGGTGCATCCGCTGGCAAGGGTAATGTTTTGTTTACCGCCTACCATTCCCACGAAGGAAGAACATCCCGAACCGGATGTAAAGTAGATATAATTTGATTGACTGGAGCTCTCAATGAAATCTAAAGAAGAATTTGCTTCCCAATGTTGTACGGCATCATAAACCCTGTTTTTATCAGGTAAATTGTTGTCCACAGAAAAATAAACTGTGTTGTTCGTCCATCTGCTAGAGGTTCTTCCAACACTTTTTTGTTGAGAAGGTTTTTCTCCTTTTTCATAAACTAACTTTACATCCTTGGAAGTCAACATGTCAGAGGTAAAAATAATATCGCCTTGATAAACAAATTCGCCATCAATCTCCTCTACTGCCATCTTTTGACCTGCAAAATAAACTTCGGAAACAATCCCAAAGTCCTCGGGGTAAGCAACTTCTACATTTGCCGTTATTTCTTCCTTTCCTGTTAATTGCTGTTCTGTTTTTTCTATTTCGGTTACGGAATCTTTACTACAGGACAGAATAGCTAAAGCCGGTAATAAGTACAAAAAATTCAATTTTCTCATAAGTAGAGGTTACATTATTTAATGAACAGATCATTCTTATTTGATTTTACTGTTCTGGGGGGTTATTAAAAAATTTTACATTTTCTTTGAGTTCAACATTCATTCCAAAAAAAAAGTTAAAAAAAATTTTAATCATTTAAGAGTCAAACACTTCCAAACAAATGATTATTTAAAATTCTTAAATTATTTAGTTAATATTTGAAGAATAATTGAAAAATTAAATAAGATTATTAAGGAACATTACAAATTACCCTAAATCACTAAAATTGGCAGTAGATTTTTAAGTGTTTTTCTTTTTAAGACATGCAAACCAATGTAATTCAATTAACTATTTAAATCTTTCTTAACTTTTTTACAATGAAAAGCTGTCTGGAATACTCCAGACAGCCTCTTCTATTAACACCTTCTAATTACTAAATAACTATAGGTGATTAATAAAAATTAACTTCACAAATCAGTCATCCCCCCGGTTGACATAACTGCGATAGTTAATTTTTGTTACTATGGTGCAGCAGGACAAACATTGGCTTTCATCCTTACATAGTAAGGATAACTTGCGCCAATATTGCCAAAACCAACATCCAACACGCCTGCAAAATCAGGAGATCCACACATCGAAATGCTATTTGATCCATCACTGTTTGCAGATATTTCAATTTCATAATCAGTATATAAATAAGCTACACTAAGTTGAGATAGAATTGTAAGGCTTCCTCCGGAAATGACAACCGATACGTTACCTGCCAAATTTCCATTTTCTCTCAATTCAAAAGGCAAATTAGCAGATATGCGAACAAACCCGGTGTTTCCTGCCAAATTAGCTACTGAACAGCCGGCATTGGGAGCATCAATTTCACAAGAGGTTTCTACCTCTCCTGAATCACAAAGATCTCCTATGCCGTCCATATCGGTATCAATCTGAGCAGGGTTGACTGTATTTATACAATTATCACAAAGATTTCCTACTCCATCTCCATCATTATCGCCTTGTAAAGGGTTTCTTGTATTCACACAGTTATCACAAACATCTCCTACCCCATCTCCATCAGCATCAGCCTGATCAGCATTCGAAGTGTTAGGACAATTATCTACTGGATCAGCAATTCCATCACCGTCAGAATCTACAATATTACAACTGTTTGTAGCATCCCCAGGACAAACATCACAAGCATCTCCTTTTCCATCCCCATCAGTATCCTTTTGATCCGGATTAAAAATATTAGGACAATTGTCCATATTATCGTCAAAACCATCGCAGTCCTGATCTGTATTAGGACAAGGTTGGTCTTCACAGCCTTCCCTAAAGTGGTAATAGGTGTTTGTTCCATTATTATAAAGGTCTAATACTTGTGTATCAGAAATCACTAAGGTTTGTTTGAGACCTGCAGGTGCATCATATACCCCTTCAAAGTCCAGGATACTGATTTCAATATAATACCAATCATCTTCCTCTCCGTCAGGTAAAGCAAAACATAGAGGTTTGGCAAAAGCCTCGGTTGGATTTTCATAAAAACCTGTTTCGTTGAACAGTTCTTCATTGGTTAATGCTGCACCTTTTGGATTTAAAGGATCACCGGAGTACATCCAGGCTTCTATACTAAATTTTGCAGGGAAATGTCTTCCAATTTCATTACAGTAGTTACCGAAAATACATAAGGTAATAGTATCTATTACTGTGAAATCAAAGAACAAATATCCAAATTCATCGGCAAAGCGTTGGTCATAACACAATACTTCTACATCTATGTATTTTTTAACTCCGACCCTTAAATTGACAGCTATAGGAAGGGCATCATTA
>JBBRGD010000160.1:0-5359 GCA_038241065.1 Flavobacteriales bacterium | reverse complement strand
TGTACGTCAAATTATATCTAAAAATATCAATAAGCCTGTAAAGGGAACCATAATTTGTATCCCGATAGTAAACGTATTTGGTTTTTTAAACTTAGCCCGTGCTTTTCCTGATGGAAGGGATTTAAACAGGGTATTCCCAGGTACAAAAAATGGCTCGCTGGCCAGCAGGTTTGCTTACCAGTTTGTCAACAAAATTCTCCCCGTAGCCGATTTCTGTATAGATTATCACACTGGGGGTGCCAGCCGTTTTAATGTGGCCCAACTTCGGGTGGTAAAAGGAGATCAAAAAAGCCTGAAATTTGCCGAAATATTTAACGCTCCTTTCACCATTTATTCAAGAACTATTTCTAAATCTTACCGCGAAACCTGTCAAAAATTGGGAAAAATGGTCCTACTTTTTGAAGGAGGAAAATCCATGGACAGCAATAAGGATATCGCCAAACACGGAGTAGATGGCGCGATGCGTATTTTAAGTCATCTGGGAATGTTAAAACCCAGGTTCTTACTTCCTGAAATTACGGTAAAAACTATAATTATTGAAAACAGTACCTGGTTGCGGGCTAAATATAGCGGACTTCTTCACATAAAAATTACTTGCGGGAAGCATGTTGAAAAAGGAGAATATATAGCTACAATTACAGATCCTTACGGCCAATTCCGGCATAAAGTAATCGCTTCTCATTCCGGCCATATTATCAATGTAAATCAATCACCCATCGTATATCAGGGTGACGCTTTATTTCATCTTTCAATCGCTCCAATTCCATTAGATGAAGAACAAGCTCAGGAATAAATATCAGAAATTGCGAACCGGCATTTCATCAGAAGAAATTGAAACCAAAAGCATTGAAATTGCCAATAATTTATTGAAATTACCTGTTTGGGATTATAATTTCTACCATCTTTTTTTGACAATTTCAGAAAAAAAAGAAATTGAAACCCAGCCAATCCTCCATATTCTTCAGGGAAAAGATAAAAATATCGTGCTCTCAAAAGCCGATTTTAACTCCGGTAAACTGAACAATTATTTGCTTACAGATTCCACCGTGATCAAAAAGAATAAATGGAACATTCCGGAACCTTTAGATGGGATTGAAATACCGGCCTCAAAAATAGATGTAGTCTTTGTTCCTTTGCTCGCATTTGACCAATTAGGCCATCGGGTAGGTTACGGAAAAGGGTTTTACGACATCTTCCTGGCGGGATGTAAAAAAGATGTGATAAAAATAGGCGTTTCGCTTTTTGAGGCCGAAGAAAAGATCCCCGAAATTTTAATAAGTGATGTTCCCCTGGATTATTGTGTGACACCAAAGAAAAACTATCATTTTAAAAAATAATCGACTATATTAGGTTTATTTTTAACATTGCATTACTTTTAATCACTTATTTAAATAATTGATGCTCAACGACCTTCAGTTAAACAGTATACTAGAGGATTTTGATATCGCCTATTGGAAAATCAATCTTCTCACCAAAGAAATTACCTGGTCTGAGCATTTTGAATTTCTGGTTGGCAAACACAATTCTGAAGAAACTTTATTCGATTATTTTCTGAATAATATCCTGCACCGCGACTATCGGTATGATTTCATACTTGGATTTGAAAATTTAACCCTGGCTTCCCAAAATTTTAATCAGGAAATAAAACTGAAGCTTAACAACGATAAATACCGTTGGTTTGAATGCCGTAATTTAAAAAGCAAAGAGAGCAGTGGTAAGGAATCGGCTGTATTATTGTTTGTAAATATCCATCAGTCCAAACGCGATCAATACACGATAGAAGAAAACTTTTTCTATTACAGGGAAACTGCTGAGATGACTTCCACAGGAGGCTGGTACATAGATACCCTGGCTAAGGCAATTTACTGGGACGATGTCACCAAAAAGATATTGGATTGTCCCCGGGATTTTAATCTGGATTATAATGAACGCCTTAGATTCTATTCTCTGGATCATCAGGAAACAGCATTGTCAATGTTTGATAAATGCGAAAAATACGGGATCCCATTTAAAGTTGAGTTGAAAATGGTCACCCTATATGGCAGGGAATTCTGGGTTAGGGCAACAGGTAAGCCGGTTTATAATGAAGAACAGTCAATTATAGGAATTCGCGGGGTTTTTCAGGATATAGACGAAAACAAAAATAACGAGCATAACCTCCAAAATTCATTGGATATTATCGCTGCTCAAAATTCGAGATTATTCAATTTTGACCATGTGGTTTCACATAATTTAAGATCTCACAGCAGCAATTTAAGTTTGGTTGTGCAGCTTCTAAATGAAACAAAAACAGAAAAGGACAAACTGGAACTGATTGATAACATTGCCGATATTTCCGAAAATTTGGATGTTGCAATCTCCAGGCTAAATAACATGGTAACTCATCATGACCTCATGAAAAAAGAGCGTCAGATGGTAATTTTCCAAGATTCTTTGGATTTGGTGATCAATTCGGTCTCTTCACTTATAAACCGTGAAAGCGCCAAAATAATATCCGATTTTAAAGCAATGAAAGAAATTGAGTATATTCCTGAATATCTTGGAAGTATTTTACTAAATTTAATCACTAATGCAATTCGCTTTAAACAGCCGGGGAGAAAACCTATCATTTTTATTCAGACTTACCTGATTAATGACCAGCCTTTTATGGAGATCAGTGACAACGGAATGGGAATTGACCTGAATCAATACGGTGATAAGATGTTTGGAATGTATAAAACTTTTCACAGCAACCCAGACGCGAAAGGAATAGGCTTGTTTATAACCAAAAATCAGGTGGAAACTATGGGAGGATCCATTTCTGTTACCAGCACGGTAAATATAGGAACAACATTTAAAATTAAATTCTAGATTGAAAATGGGACAAAAAATTGAACTGGCATGTATTATTGATGATGATAAAATATACGTCAACTTAGTTCGAAAAATCATCGAAATAAAAAAATTATCAGAAAATTTATTGATCTTCAAGAATGGACTGGAGGCCTTGGATTACTTTAAGGTGATCTTATCCAATTTGACCGAAGATAAATTACCTGAAATCATTTTTCTGGACCTGAATATGCCGGTGATGGACGGATGGGAATTTTTAGGTGAATTTGTAAAGATCAAAAACAATTTCGATAAAAAAATAAGCCTGTACGTGGTTTCTTCCTCCATTGATCCCCGGGATCTAGAACGGGCAAAATCCTTCAATCTGGTGACCGATTATTTGATCAAGCCTATTGAATTGAAGAAATTTGAAAAAATCTTTGACAGAAGCGTAGCTTAGATTTCGGTTTTAGAATCGGATTCATTTTTGGGAAATGCTTTTTTATTGAATAGTAAAAGCAGGGTTACCCCCGTGCTTATTGCTGTATCGGCAATATTGAATACCGGATCAAAAAAGGAAAAATATTCTCCTCCCCAAAATGGGAACCATTTTGGAAGCATCCCCTCAAATAATGGGAAATAAAGCATGTCTACCACCTTCCCGTGAAATAAAGTGCCATAACCCCCGCCTTCAGGTAAAAAAGCCGCTAGCTGGCCGTAGCTATCTTCAAAAATGATTCCGTAGAAAACAGAGTCTATAATATTTCCAAGGGCTCCGGCAAAAATAAATGAGATCGCAACTATCAAGACACGTGAACTTTTATTGCGCACAGAATCCCATAACCAGTAACCTATTCCTACAATGGCGCCCAAACGGAACAAGGTAAGCAGAAGTTTTCCATATTCTCCAGGAATTTTTGCTCCCCAAGCCATTCCTTCGTTTTCGACGAACAAAATCCGAAACCAGTCAAAAACCCTTATTTCTTCTCCAAGATGGAAATTTGTTTTAATATATATTTTTGAAATTTGATCGATTAATAAAATCAATATTATAATAAAAGTTGCTTTTTTTAAGGACATTGAATGTGGGTGTTAAAAACGGCTCAAAAATACTACTATTATTTAGTTTTCCGGCACACTTATATTTCCATTGATGGATGTGAGATTTACCTGGTACTTTCCGTATGCCGGTGCAGGCAAATTTACTGTACTATTTCGGGAACTTGCTGTAATTTTTGCATTGTAAGTGACAACCCAAATTGAACCGCTATAGGTATTGATCACGGCATTTCCCTCCAAATATTCAAACCTGCAATAACCAGACTTCAATTCAATTTTCAGATTTTTAAAAGTTCCCGTTCCGGTTACTGAAGCTAATTTCGATCTCACAAAAACCTCGAAGTTTTCAGGTATTTCCAGGGTAATTTCCATTGAAAACACTTATAAGCACTCAGTTTATCGTATCCGCCTTGTAAAGTTTTTCGAAATTTTGAAGTGAGGATCATTTTATTTTGAAGCATTTCCGTCTCCAGGGAAATATCATTAAAATATTCACCTTCAGAGTGAGAAGTTAAAATAATTTGATTTGTTACTGAAGTTATTATATTGATTTTAAAAACTTCATCTGTATAAATATAGAGTTGCTCTATTTTTTACGCATCAAAACTTTGAGAGGTGTCCTTTTGAGAAAATCCAGTCACAGCAAAAACAATACTTATAAGAATAGAAATAAAAAATTCACGGCTAGAATCTATAGAAAAAACGCTCCAATATGATAAATCACGATGGAGCGATCAATTTATTTTAAAAAACCTAACGCTTAGCGCTGCATATTTTTTGCTTCAATAGTCAAAGTTGCATGGGGAACTATTCTAAGACGTTCTTTGGATATCAATTTCCCGGTTTCTCTGCAAATCCCGTAGGTTTTACTTTCAATGCGAATCAATGCGTTTTTAAGGTCCCTGATAAACTTTTCTTGTCTTATGGCTATTTGTGAATTAGCTTCTTTACTCAGAGTTTCACTCCCCTCTTCAAAGGCTTTAAACGTTGGAGAAGTATCCTCGGTTCCATTATTGCCGTTGTTTACATAAGCATTTTTATAAAGCTCCAATTGTTCCTGTGCTTTCTTAATTTTGGCCTGAATTAATTCCTTAAATTCAACTAATTCGGCATCACTGTATCGTACTTTGGTTTCTACTGACATAGGGTTTAATGTTTTTTGATAAACAATTTTGTGGTGACGTCGTCAAATTCAATATCTGTACCAACGGCTACCGATTCTGCAAGTTCAAGGTTAACTGTTAATGTTTCGTTTTTAATATAATTTATATTTCCTAAAATGGCATCATCAATAACACCGTCTTTTTGAATGAAAACATCAATGGTATCGGTCACTTCAAATCCGGAATCTTTTCTCAAATTTTGAATTCTATTGACCAATTCCCGGGCAATTCCTTCTTTTTTTAGTTCCTCAGAAATATTTACATCCAGGGCTACCGTAATATTTCTGCTGCTTGCAACCAACCAGCCTTCAATATCTTGTGAAGTA
>JBBRGD010000159.1:0-5421 GCA_038241065.1 Flavobacteriales bacterium | reverse complement strand
CGATGAACAATATATTTACGGAAGTTCTTGATTGGGTATGCAACAACCGGCAATTCAATTGGACGGTCAAAGCAATATAACTTCAAATGGCATATAAGACAGAACAGTTCGTGGAAAGTTTGCACGAAACGTTAAATAACTTCCATCCATTTCGTCAGGAATAGAATTTGTATATTTCAAAAGGTAAAGAATAAAAATTATCTCTGTAGTATAATAATTTAGATTATAAATATAGAAACCACAAAATTAGAATTAATGCATCTTTTGTTGCAAACACAAAAAGAAAGTTTATTGGCAAAAATTAAAAAAGTTTTTGAGGAAGAACAAGAAGACTGGTGGATTGAAATGTCTAAAGAGGAACAAAAAGAGATTAAAACAGGTTTAAATCAAGCGGATAAAGGCGAATATATTGCTAACGAGACTGTAATGAAACGTTTTGATAAATGGCATTAAGAATTGTTTGGACACCACAAGCCAATAGAGGTTTAGATAAAAGCAAAGAGCTGTTACCTTTGCGCTCACTTCAAAAAATACCCCAATGCTTACATCCATTATCTAAAGAACAAAGGATTACAATAGTGTTCCATACAACAGTCCGTCAATAGTATAAAATACTATTTCAAATGGCTTGTAAAAAGAGAGCGTATTCAATCAACGATCTCGAAGATTTACAGGAGGAAATTAACAAATATCATTCAATAAATTAGGCATCGCAAATTGCGATACCTAATTTATTGGAGATCACAAATTGTGACCTCCAACTTTACTACTATATTTACCAACTAAAAGCCAAATAATGAGCAAAGAAGTTACTATTCCAGAACAAATAATAACGAGCAAAATTTATTTGATTAGAGGTCAAAAAGTAATGCTGGATAGGGATTTAGCGGAACTTTATGATGTAAAGAATATACGGTTACGGGAACAGGTAAAAAGAAATATGGACAAGTTCCCCGAACATTTTATGTTCAGATTGACCGAAACTGAAGCTGATTCTATGGTATCGCATTTTGCGATACCATCAAAAAAGCATCTTGGGGGTTCTTTACCTTATGTTTTTACAGAACACGGAATACTACAATTGGCTAACGTTTTAACAGGAGATAGAGCAACGCAAATGAGTATTAGGATTATTGAAGTTTTTGTACAAATGCGAGAAGCTCTAACCGATAATTTAAGTCTGAAAATCGATATTGAGGAAATCAAAAAGAAGCTAACGAATCACAGTAAAAATATAGAATTGGTCTTTAATTATTTAGATGAATTGATTGAAAAGAAAGACAACGAAAAACCAAGAAAAAAAGTTGGCTATAAACCTGATACCGAATAAACCTGTATTGAGAGAAGTCGAAATATCCCCACAAAACAAAGTCCAGATTATTGCCTAAAAAGTAATGAGTGTATACTCTCATTCAGGAAGTTCTTCATATCCGTAGGAATAGTTCCGGGAAACCTCAACTTCTCCAAAGTTCAATGAACCTGTCCCTCAGGTTCTACCAATAAAAAATTTCGTATAATGTTTCAATAATTTATTATTCGGGCATTAATGGCTAAATTTAGGCTTCCAAATTGTTATTTTTGTAAGAGAGTTGATGTCCACAGGATTTATATGTCTTAAACGCAGCTCAATTTGATTAATAAAATCAGCATCATGAAAATTGTTATATCACCCGCAAAAAGCCTGGATTTCAAAAGGAAATTGCCAACATCCCGTGGTACACAACCGCAATTTCTGGATACCGCTATCAAAATAAATCGGAAAATGGAACGTCAAACCAAGGAGAAACTTCGGGATCTGATGGATATTAGTTCCAAATTGGCCGATTTGAACTATGAGCGATATAAAACTTTTGAAGAGGAGCACACCAAAGAAAATTCCCGTCCGGCTATCTACGCCTTTAATGGCGATGTGTATTCCGGCCTGGATGCCTATTCAATACCTTCAAATAAAATTGAGAGGTTACAGGATTCATTAAGAATTTTGTCCGGAATGTACGGAATTTTAAAACCTATAGATCTTATTCAGCCTTATAGATTAGAGATGGGAACCTCCATCGGGATAGATAGAAAAGATAATTTGTACGGGGTTTGGCAGAAAAAAATTACCGATTCCCTTAATAAAGAATTGCGAAAAGACGAACTTTTTATAAACCTTGCCAGTAATGAATATTTTAAAGCTATTGATAAAAAGCGATTGAAAGTTCCCGTGATCACTCCTGTTTTTAAGGATTTCAAGAACGGAAAATTAAAAATAATCAGTTTTTTCGCCAAAAAGGCCCGCGGGGCGATGGTGCGCTATATTATGGATAATGATATCAACAGCATTGAAGGCTTGAAAGGTTTTGACTACGATGGATACCGCTACAGTGAAAACGATTCTCCAAAAGAAAATGAATTGGTATTTGTGAGGTAAAGCTCATAAATTCGAAAGCTTAAAAGATCCTGATATAATTTTGTAGAATTTCAACAATATTTTTCTGAATCAAACCTGATTTGACTACAATTGGTATTAGCTTAATATTTAAGATTATTTCCTTTCTCAATAACCTCAAAATTACAAGAAGTTTGAGTCCAAAAAGTTGTTTCTGTTCCTTTTGTAGCCTGACAAGCCTAAACTTGGTAATATCTTAATGCAAACATCAAGAACATGGCCAGTTAAATTTAAATTATTCACAAGTCTAATGTGGAATTCTTTGAATATCCTAAATTTTAAGTCTGTTAGATGTCGGCCTTTTCTTTTATTAGTATTTAATTTCGAAACAGCATTAAAGATGGTACATTTCATAAATAATTATTAACTTTCAAAGCTTAAAAGTTTAATAGAAAAGGAGTTTAAAAATGGAAATTAAAAAGGTTTTAGTTGCGAATAGGGGGGAAATTGCCATACGTATATTTCGGGCTTGTACAGAAATTGGCTTAAAAACAATTGGAATTTATACCTTTGAAGACAGGTATTCTCTCCACCGATATAAAGCCGATGAATCTTATCAGATTGGCAGTGATAACGCTCCTTTAAAACCCTATTTGAATATTCAGACAATTATTCAGATCGCGAAGGAAAACGAAGTTGATGCAATTCATCCCGGATATGGATTTCTTTCCGAAAATGCTGAGTTCGCTAAACAATGTGAAGAAAATGGGATCATTTTTATAGGACCTAAAGTTTCAGTATTAAGATCTTTGGGAGATAAGGTAAAAGCAAAAGAAGTTGCCTTAGCCTGTGATGTTCCTATAATAGAAAGCAATCAAAAAGAGTTAACATCTGTGGAAATTGCTCTTGAGGAAGCTGAGAGGATAGGCTATCCTTTAATGCTAAAGGCTGCTTCCGGCGGGGGAGGAAGAGGAATGCGCGTAATAAGGGATAACCAGCAATTAAAATCAGCCTTTCCCGAATCTAAACGAGAAGCAGGGAACGCGTTTGGGGATGACACGCTCTTTATTGAGAAATTTGTGGAGAATCCCAAACATATCGAAATTCAAATTGTTGCTGATAATCACGGGAATATCGTCCACCTGTTTGAGCGTGACTGTTCTGTTCAACGCCGCTATCAGAAAGTAATTGAATTTGCACCTGCTTTTGGTCTCGATCAAAAGATCAAAGAGAAACTTTATGAATATGCCATTAAAATTTGTAAGGCTGTAGATTACAATAATATTGGAACAGTCGAATTTTTGGTGGAAGGTGAAAAAATATATTTTATTGAAGTAAATCCGAGAATCCAGGTAGAACATACCGTAACCGAGATTATTACAAATATAGATCTGGTAAAAGCACAAATTTTTATTGCCGGCGGATATAAATTAAGCGACAAACAAATTAAAATTGAAAGTCAGGAAAACCTCAGAATAAATGGGTATGCACTACAGTGCAGGATAACCACAGAGGATCCCAAAAATGATTTTAAACCCGATTACGGAACCATTACAACCTATAGAAGCGCTGCCGGTTTTGGAATTAGGCTTGATGCGGGAAGTGTGTACCAAGGAGTTACCATTTCACCATTTTTTGATTCCATGCTGGTAAAGGTTTCTGCAAGCGCAAGGACCCTTGATGGGGCTTGCAGAAAAATGAGGCGTGCCCTAGCAGAATTCAGGATAAGAGGCCTTAAAACCAATATGGATTTTCTTGATAACATCCTTCAAAATGAAGTTTTCAGAGAAGGACAGGCAACTGTGAATTTAATAAAAAATCATCCGGAACTCTTTGTGATCAGGGAGCCCAGAAACCGTGCAACCAAATTAGTGAGCTTTTTAGGCGATATAACGGTAAATGGAAATACGGATGTAAAGGAAATAAACCCTACTAAAAAATTCCTGATACCCAAAGTACCGGAATTCGATAAATATGGAGAGTATCCAAAAGGAACTAAAGATTTATTAACCGAATTGGGGCCTGATAAATTTTCCCAATGGCTCCGGGATGAAAATAAAATTCAGTTTACTGATACCACAATGCGTGATGCGCACCAAAGCCTGTTGGCAACAAGGATGCGGACTCATGATATGTTGAAAGTCGCTGAAGGCTTCGCGAAAAACCACCCCAACATTTTTAGTATGGAAGTATGGGGTGGCGCCACCTTTGATGTTTGCCTGCGGTTTTTACATGAAAATCCATGGGAACGCTTGCAACTGCTTAGGCAAGCTATGCCAAATGTGCTTCTGCAAATGCTTATTAGGGGTTCCAATGCAGTGGGATATAAGGCTTATCCCGATAATCTCATCGAAAGATTTGTTACTGAAGCTTCTGAAAATGGGATAGATGTTTTCCGGATTTTTGATTCCCTTAACTGGATGAAATCTATTGAACCTTGTATCAAGTATGTTCGCAAAAACACCAATGGCCTTGCAGAGGCCTCTATTTGTTATACTGGGGATATTTTAGATCCAAAAAGAACAAAATATACCCTGGATTACTATCTGCAACTGGCTAAACAAATGGAAGATGCCGGAGCTCATATTTTGGGAATAAAAGATATGGCAGGACTCTTAAAACCTTATGCTGCGCAAGAGTTGATCTCAGCATTAAAATCACATATCGATATTCCAATACATTTGCATACTCATGACACCTCGTCCATTCAGTCTGCAACGTATCTTAAAGCAATTGAAGCCGGGGTAGATGTGGTGGATGTTGCCCTGGGTGGATTATCAGGTCTTACATCTCAACCAAATTTCAATTCTATAGTGGAAATGATGAAATTTGATAGCCGTGCCCCAGACTTTGATATGAAAAAGTTAAATGAATATTCCAATTATTGGGAGACGGTTCGAACTTATTATTATCCCTTCGAAAGTGGCCTTAAAGCCGGTACCGCTGAGGTTTATCAGCATGAAATCCCGGGAGGGCAGTATTCCAATTTAAAACCACAGGCAGAATCATTAGGAATTGACGAACGCTTTACTGAAATCACCCAAATGTAT
>JBBRGD010000158.1:0-5445 GCA_038241065.1 Flavobacteriales bacterium | reverse complement strand
CAATACGACTATTGAAGGATTATCCCATAAATTCAATCCTGAATTCTGGAATTATGCCAAATTGATCTCAGGTACCTTAAGGCACGGAATGCGAATAGATAAGGCAGTAGATCTTATCAATAGTTTGCAACTGGACAATGAATCCATCAATACATGGAAAAACGGAGTCGCACGCGCTTTAAAACGCTATGTAGCCGATGGAACCGAAGCAAAAGGACAGAAATGCACCAATTGCAACTCCACCAACCTAATTTATCAGGAGGGTTGTTTAACCTGTAAAGATTGCGGTTCTTCCAAGTGCGGATAATTAGAGTTAGATTTGAGAAGTTAGAAAAAAAAGAATATAGCACATAGAAAAGAGACTTGAAAATTCATTTGTGTATTTCTCTTTTTTCAGGCTAGTTTGGATTTTTTACTTCTAACTTTTTTAAGTCATATTTTTCTATAAAACAAAAAAAACCCTGTCAGCCTTTAAAACGCTGACAGGGATTTTTTTGTTTTAGTCTTCTTTCTCCCGTTTAGTTTTTTTCTTTAGTCTTATATCTTGTTTCTCAAATCGAACATCTATTCAACAATATACATCTCACTGGATGCCTTGATATAATCCTGCGGGTTAAAAGTAGATTCAAAACTGTTTCGTACCGAAATTAGCTTTGAATCCAACTGGGCGATTTGATCTTTCAACAATTCATCGTTTTTATATTTGTTGATAAGCAATTTATATTTATCGAGATTTTCCATAATCCGAAAGGTAATTGTCCCAAAACGAATCTTTAAATTTTGTACGGCTACCATCTGGTTGTAATAGTCCTGTTTCCAGTTTTCCGGATTTTTGTTCTTTTCTTCGGCTATTTTATCTTCAGCAATTTTAGAAATGTCCAGGATATATTGAGTACGCTTTTTTGCATCGGTTTCATCGGTAAAATATTTCTTAAAATCACTTCTGTTGATTCCTAAAATCTTTACAATATTTTCTTCCATTGCATTGTGCTGAATCTCCTTTAATTCGTCTAAACTTTTTGTTATTGCATTCCATTCCGTTTCTATCAAGTCTTTATCATGGGTGAATTGGGAAACCAAAGTAGTTAATTTGAACATTTTTAAACTTTTTTCCCTCAATTCCCGGTCTCTACGGCCAAGGGAATTGATAAATAACCCAATCCCGTCGAACAGACTGCCCGCAAACATTCCCGTAAAAGGAGTACCCTCGGCCAAATTTCCGGTAACCTGCATAATATTGCTCAGGGCTGCCAATTTTGCCTCACTCCCCTTATTGTCTTCAATGTATTTTTCAAAGTTTTTAAACCAGGCTGTATAACCTTCATAGTTCATTGGGTTGCTCACCCTATCCAGAGTGGTGTAGAATTCCCTGGAACTGTTAAACAGGTTGAGCGGTTTTATTTCCCGCTCCATCGAAGCCAGGTTCAGCACTGCCGAACTATAATTATATTTATAAACACTAACGACATTCTTATCCAGTTCCGATTGTTTTTCTTCCAAGATCTGCACCCGCTCCAACAATTTCTCTACCTTTTCTGAAGATGAATTAGTGTTTTTAATACTTTCATCCAGATGATTGATCTTAGTGTCCATTTCTCTGATCCTGAAATCAAGATTTTCCCGCTGTAACAAACGTTCACGGTTGAGTTCGGAGAGCACTAAAGTAGTAACAGATTTATTATCCTCGATAGACTGGCCCAAAGTCGCCAAAGGCAATAAAGTAAGCAATATCAAAATTCCAAAAATCGATTTTTTCATCCTATTGATTTTAAACTGTTAGTTGATAACGGAATAGGACCTATCATATTTTATGCCGACTATTTTGAAACTGGAAATTGAACTTAATTGTTGGATTGACAATCCCTGATCCGGGATTCCTAGACCAACAAGAACAGCAGATAGGTTTGGGATTTGTTAATTATGAATTGTCAATTGGATATTTTTTTTGTCCCAGCCTTAAAAATAGAGGAAATTTCACCAGTCTATGCTCCCCAAAAGCAGTTCTCAGATCCTCTGAAATTACATCAACAGGATCATAACCATTCTTGTTTTGAAAATGTTTTACTGCCGACCATGTTTTTAAGTAACCGATAAGATGCTCAAAATCCCAACTAAACTCCATTTCGAGATCCGGAGTTTGAATTTCCTCAAACGGAAACTGGATGCTGCGATATCCATCTTCCAGATACCTGCGTTCAGGATCCCAATAAGGACCTACAATATTCCTATAAAAATGATTGATCAAATCATTGGTTTGTTCATTGCTTTTAAAAAGGCCATAACCAATAATAGCTATGATCCCGCCAGGTTTTAAGATGCGATTTACCTCCTTATAAAATTGGCTGAAATCAAACCAGTGTATTGCCTGAGCCACGGTTATAAGATCAAAAGAATTGTCCGGAAAATTTGTTTTCTCTGCGGGTTGAAGGGAATAATTGATATTTGACACTTTTACTGCATTTTCAAGTTGCTGTTGGCTGATATCTGTAGCCTCTACCCTTTTAAAAAATTTAGCCAACTCCCCTGCTACCTGTCCATTACCTGTACCGCAATCCCAAGCGGCTCCCTTAAGCTCCACCCGATTTTCCAGAAAGCTGAACAATTCTGCCGGGTATTTAGGGCGAAATTGAGCATATTGGGAAGAGTTTGTAGAGAAGTTGTCTTTCATTTAATTAGTTACTTGACCTGATTTAGCTAAGATAATTAAATTATGAATTGGGAAATTGTCAAATACACAAAGGCAATTGAAATAAAAAAATGTTCCAATCTTGTGTTAATAGAACAAAATTGGAATATTTTTTTAAGCCGTTTTTACTATAAACATTTGACGAACAGGATCATTAACATCCTATAATTCCTGTCCATCTATCAGGCTTTAAAAAAATCAAGCACTTTAGAAAGCATTTGGTTTTTAGTTAATTTGTCACTGCTTTTCACCTCAATATCTTTTCCTTTAAATAGTTTGTTTTCAGACAGGTGGTTAAAAAGTTGCTCCTTAGCCGTTACGGGTCCAAATAATAATAATATCTCCTGATAATTTTCCAATTTGCCTTCAAGTATATGGAATTATTCGTCAAGTTCATTTTGAACTATGTTGTTCTTGCGCTTTTCATTTTTGGAACCTCGTTCTGTATTGGATAAAAAATGGGGCTTATCGTTTCCCTCTCCTTCCTCTCTTAAAATGCTTTTTTAAGTAGAGTCAATGGTTTTAATAAAAAATGCACTTTCGGCTTTATAACCTATAAAATGCGCCTGGGAATGGTGTAACCATACCCCAATTTGTTTAGTTACTTTAGTTTTCTTTGAAACTCCCTTTCCACTCTCCTCTTTCCTCTTCCTTTAGCCAAAATTAGCATTTTTAATAAACTATATCAATATAGATATTTTCAGAGTTGTTAACGATCTATATTTTGTTAAAATTCAGTATCTTAGAGCAATAATTTGATTGTTTCCAACTTAAAATTTCGTTATGAAAACAAATAAAAATTCTTTAAAAATAAAACAGGTTTTAATAGTTATTTTTTTGTTTCTACAGGGAATGACGCCCTGCCTGAGTGCCTCAATTTCGATAAAAGTTGATTATATTGAATACAAGGGAGAAGTTGTAGACAGTAAGAATGGAGACCCTATAGCATCAGCTTATCTCTCGGTAAACGGAACAAATATTTCAACAATTACCAATAATGACGGTGAATTTTCCCTAAAAGTTCCTGAAAATATTACCGGTGCCATTGTAACTGTTTCTTATTTGGGTTACCAAAATAAAATACTTCCGCTTGATTACTTCAAAACGGAAAATACACGTATAGAACTGGAACAAACTGTAGAAGAATTATCTGAGATCAGCATTTTTAGTTCTAAAGATGCGAGAGAACTGATCCTGGATATGCTTAAAAAAAGAGACGATAACTACATTGACGACCAAACCCAAATGTCAGCGTTTTACAGGGAAACCATAAAAAAAAGAAGAAGAAATGTATCGCTTTCTGAAGCGGTTGTTAAAATTTACAAACAGCCCTATACTTCTTCCAAAAAAGATGAAATTTCCATTATCAAAGCACGTAAAAAAACCGATTATGAAAGATTGGATACTTTGGCACTCAAACTACGCGGTGGACCTTTTAACACGATTTATCTGGATGTGATGAAATATCCGGAGTTTTTGTTTAATAAGGACGAGATAGACATCTACGAATTCACTTTTGATAAACCCACACAGATCAATAACCGCTATTTATACGTTGTTGATTTTGTTGAGAAAGATCATAATAGTCCATGGTTTTACGGAAAATTGTTTGTGGATGCGGAAACTCATACATTGATTAGAGCTACATACAAGCTCAATGTGGAAAACAGGAATGCTGCTTCCAGTTTATTTGTAAAGAAAAAACCTGCCGGCGCAAGAGTATACCCTGTTAACGTGGATTACAGGATAGATTACCGTGAGAGCAATGGTAAATGGTTTTATGGTTATGGGAATGCCCAATTGGAATTTGTGGTAAACTGGAAAAATAAATTATTTAACTCCCGTTACACAATAAATGGCGAAATGGCTGTAACCAATTGGAAACTGGATCCGGACGAGAAGTCAAAACGGGAAAAAAACCTCATTAGCCCTTCAGTAGTCATGGTTGATGATGTTTCTGGTTTTTCAGACCCGGATTTTTGGGGAGATAACAATATAATTGAACCTGAAAAATCCATTGAAAATGCTATTGAAAAAATTCAACGCCAGTTGGAGAAAGATAATTAAAGTTCTAAAAGACCATCGTTACTTTGATAATCAAAAAATCCCGCCGAAAAGCGGGATTTTAATTTTTGAAGAAAATCATTTTTAAGCGTCAGGATGCATAAAACGTTGTTTTGCCAATAATTCCTCTTTGGTTTCAACGTGGTCCTCATCCGGAACACAACAATCTACCGGGCATACCGCGGCACATTGAGGCTCATCGTGAAATCCCTGGCACTCTGTACATTTATCTGCAACTATATAATAAATTTCGTCGCTTAAAGGTTGCTGCGCTTCATCTGCATTCGCTTTTTTGCCTTTTGGGTAAATTACATCTCCCTTCAAATCGGTTCCATCAGAGTAACGCCAGTCATCAGCGCCCTCATAAATAGCCGTATTGGGACACTCCGGTTCGCAGGCACCGCAGTTAATACATTCGTCTGTTATTTTAATTGCCATAGCTTTTTTTTATTAGTGAATTTAAAATGAAAAAACTGAGCGTTTATACTTCCACTCAACTTTTCAAGTTTTATAGGTGATTTTAAATAGATAACTTTTAATTTCGCAGATACAAATCTAAACCCAAAACATTTCATAACCAAATTAGTGCTATGACAATCGACCAACGGAAATCCCATTTTATACAAGTGGGTTTGTTTTTAAGCCAATTTAACCGGGAAGGTATTCACTATCTCACAGATTTGCCTCACAATGAT
>JBBRGD010000157.1:0-5464 GCA_038241065.1 Flavobacteriales bacterium | reverse complement strand
CTTATTCCCGTTATTGGTTTTATGGCTTCAGCTTATACAACACTCGCTGCATATGGCACAATGATGCTGGTTTCATATTACTTCGGAAGAAAATTTTACCCGGTTCCGTATAACATTAAAAATCTATTTTTGTACCTGCTTATTTCCATTGGATTTGCAGCTGTTTCCTTTAATTTTTTCAGGGAAAATTATTTTGTTGGGACAGCTTTTGTAGCTTTGTTCTTATTAATAGTATTTATAAATGAACGAAAGGATTTCAAAAAGATAATCAATCATTAAAATATTGAATTATGGAAGAAAAAGTAGTTCAGCTTAAAATCTCTTTAAAAAATTCCTCCCCTCCTATTTGGCGAAGAGTTTTGGTGAAAAGTTCGATCTCGTTTTATGAATTGCATTACACCATTCAGATAGCTATGGGTTGGGGAAATTATCACTTATATGAATTTAAGATCGGGAATTACCGAATTGGCATAATAGGTGAGGATTTTGATGATCCTGAGTCAGGAACCTCTAAAATTATTGCCGCGGAGGAGATAACATTAGATGAAGTGATTTCTAGAGGAGAATTCAAAAATTTTTCTTATGAATACGATTTTGGCGATGGTTGGATTCATTCTATTGTGGTTGAAAAAACCTTGTCTTTAGATCCGGATAAATATTATCCCGTTTGCATCAAAGGAAAACTTAATTGCCCGCCTGAAGATTGCGGTGGATTATACGGATATTACAATCTTTTGGAAATAATTTCGAATAAAAAACATCCGGAATATAGAGATATGATCGAATGGATGGGAGGTAGATTTGATCCAACCGAATTTGAAGTGGAGGATGTGAATGAGGAACTTCAAGATATTGAGGAAATTATGGGGGAAGAAGACGACGAAGATTTTTTTTAAATAGGAAAGTTCACAATCTACATAAATTAATAATTTATTGTTCGTGCAAATTCCTCGCCAAAAGCTCGTTCAGATTGACAGAAAACCCCGGATATGTCATTCTGAACGCAGTGAAGAATCCCACGCACTCATTGGACGAATCATAAATGAAACATCCTTGACTAATAAGTTTGTCACAAAAAGAAATGATTAAATGGATGTTACATCAGATAAATAAAAAACAATAAATATAAACAGATGAATGTAAAAATAATCAATAAATCCTCTCATAAACTGCCGCATTACGAGACTGAAGCTTCTGCGGGAATGGATTTGAGAGCCAATATTTCTGATGCCATTACGTTAAAACCTTTGGAGCGTTGTATTGTCAAAACCGGTTTGTTTATTGAATTGCCATTGGGATATGAAGCACAGGTTCGTCCACGAAGCGGTTTGGCGGCTAAAAAGGGAATAACCGTCCTGAATTCCCCCGGAACCATAGATGCCGATTACAGGGGAGAGATTGGCGTAATTTTGGTCAATCTCTCCAACGAAGATTTTACCATAGAAAACGGAGAACGAGTTGCACAAATGGTGATCTCAAAACACGAACGCGCACAATGGATTCAAGTAGAAGAACTTGATGAAACAGAAAGAGGTGCCGGAGGCTTTGGTAGCACCGGAACTAAATAATAAATTTATTAAATAATAATATAATAGAGAATTTAATTGACAAGACGAAGAAGAGATACTTATCAATTTTTCTCACATCTCATTACTCAATAATAAAATAAATGAAAATAATTGTACCAATGGCAGGTCGTGGTTCACGTCTTCGTCCACATACTTTGACCATTCCCAAACCTTTAATTCCAATTGCCGGGAAACCCATAGTTCACCGACTGGTGGAGGATATCGCAAAGGTATTGGACGAAAAAATTGATGAGGTAGCCTTTATCATTGGCCGAGATTTTGGCCAAGAGGTCGAGACAGATTTAGTAAGAATTGGCAAAAGTCTTGGAGCCAAGGTGAGTATTTATTACCAGGATCAACCTTTAGGAACAGGCCACGCCATAATGTGCGCTAAGGATTCCCTTGAGGGACCGGCGGTGATCGCTTATGCAGACACGCTTTTTAAAGCCGATTTCGCGTTGAATAAAGAAGCTGATGCCGTGATTTGGGTAAAGCAGGTTGAAAATCCCAGTGCCTACGGCGTTGTTAAACTCAATGAAAAAAAGCAAATTACTGATCTGGTTGAAAAACCAAATGAATTTGTGTCAGATCTGGCGGTTATCGGGATCTATTATTTTAAAGATGTTGCTGTTTTAAAAGCTGAGCTGCAAGAAGTTTTGGATAAAAATATAACCCGTGGCGGCGAATATCAGATCAACGATGGAATTAATTCAATGAAACAAAAAGGCTACATTTTTGTACCGGGAAAAGTAGATGAATGGATGGATTGCGGCAATAAAGATGTCACAGTGGAAACCAATGGGAGAATGCTCAATTTTCTTCATAGAGATGGAGAAAAATTGATTTCCGATTCAGTAAAGATCACAAATTCTGAAATTACAGAACCTTGCTTTATTGGGGAGAACGTGGTCCTGATAAATTCAAAGATTGGCCCAAATGTTTCAGTTGGGAATGGCACTAAAATTGAAAATTCAACTATTAAAAACAGCCTTATCCAAACTAAAACTGAAATAAAAAACGCCAATCTGGAAAATGCTATGATTGGGAACTTCGCGAAATTCAATGGGAAATTTACTCAGATCAGCATTGGGGATTATTCGGTGTTGGAGTAATCCCATATTTGCAGGATCATTCGGTATTTGAAATAATTAAGAACTTAGAGTGAAAATAAACAGCTACATATTTAAACTTATCTTTTTTGGAATTTTATCTTCTTCCGCAGTAAATGCACAGGAGGGTGAAATTCCTGTTCAGGATGTTAATGTAGCTGATAATACCCAAGCAAGTGATGTGTTTCAGGAGCATTTTTTTGAAGCTCTTAAACAAAAGGCGATTGAGAATTACGAAAAGGCAATTATCGAGCTCAAGGCTTGTGAAAAACTTCAGCCAAATAATGCCGTAGTCTTTTTTGAGCTTGGTAAAAATTATAAACTGCTGAAAAATTTTGAGTTAGCTATTGCAAATCTGCAAAAAGCAAACAGGTTACAACCCAATATGGAATGGGTATTGGTTGCAATAATGGAAGCCTATTACTTTAATGGCGATACTGAGCAGGCGATTTTAACAGCTCAGGATCTGATTCCTTTCAACTCCAAATATTATGAAAACCTGGCAAATCTGTATTTTAAATCTCAGCAGTTTGATAAGCTTTTAGCCTTATTGGACGACCTGGACAGCAAAATGGGAATTAATGAATTCCGGAAGAGTATGCGCCTGCAGGTCTATGCAACAACCAAAAATACTCCGGCACAAATTGAAACCCTGAAGAACGCCATTTCTGCCAATCCTGATATCGAAACCAATTACCTTAGTTTGATTTTGGTTTATAGTGAAGATGGAATGGAAAAGGAAGCTTTTGAAATTTCGGAACAAATGCGTCAGACTTTTCCAACTTCAAAAGTGGTTCATCTGGCGCTTTACAAATTTTATCTGGATGCCAATAATACTGCCGAAGCTATAAAATCCATGAGAATTGTTTTGGAAGCCGAAGAAATTGACCCCAAATCTAAAATTCAGGTTTTAAATGATTTTTTGATTTTTGTAAATAATAACCCTTCATATGAAAATGAGTTAAAACATGTTGTCAAACTATTTTCAGAAAAGGAAAACAGCCCTGAGATCTATCAAAAACTTGGGGAATTTTATCTGATCAATAAGGATAAGCAGAAGGCCCTGGCTTATTTTGAATTAGGGATAGCCGTAAATTTGGATAATTTTGAGCTGCTTCAAAATACGTTGCTTTTGCAATTGGAACTCGCAAAATATGATGAAGCTTTAAAATTGAGTAAGATTGCGTTAGAAATATTTCCGGTACAGCCAATACTATATTTGATAAGGGGTGCGGCCTTAAATAAACAACAAACTTACCGGGAGGCTGGGGAAATACTTACATTTGGCCTGGATTATGTAATAGATAGCAAAATAATGACGATTGATTTTTATGAGCAGTTGTCTATTGCTTATGCCGGATTAGGGAATACCCAAAGATCTCAGGAATTCCTTGAAATGTCCAATCAACTTAAAAAAGCTGCCAATTAAATGAATAAAAAAGCATTCACAATTATAAGTATTTGTATTCTTCTCGCTTCCTGCGGGAGTAAAAAGAAAAGCCTGGAAATTGAAGATCTTGCAACTGCCAGGGTTGTTGCCATGCATTATGATAATGAACCCCGTTTTAAAACAATAAACAGTCGGATACGGTTAAAATATCAGGATCAGGACCGTTCGCAATCGGTTATGGTAAGTTTTAGGATGCAAAAAGACAGTGCTATTTGGATGAGCGCGCAAATATTGGGAATTCCATTGGCGAAGGCACTCATTACAAAAGACAGGGTAAGTTATTACGAAAAAATAGGCAAAACCTATTTTGATGGCGATTTCAGCTTGCTCAGTCAATGGCTGGGAACTCCACTGGATTATCAAAAACTTCAAAATTTACTCATTGGTCAAAGTATTTATGATCTAAGAGATCAGCGATATAAATTAACTGAATCTGAGCGTGGATATCAATTGATTCCTTCTTTAGAACTGGATATTATAAAAAAAATAATTCTAATGGATTCAAAAACTTTTAAAACCATAGCGGAACAACTTTCACAGGAAAAAGATAATAGAAATGTTACCGTTACCTATTCAAAATATCAACGTGTAGAAAATCAACTTTTTCCTGAAGATATAAATATTATTGCCAATGAAACCAATAAAAGCACTCAAATAGATCTTTCATATCGTTCTGTAAGTTTTGATGACCCGGTGAGTTTTCCTTTTGAAATCCCTGCAGGATATGATGAAATTGTGATAGAATAATGAGAATTTTAAACCCTACACTCCAATTACTTTTGTTAAGCTTCCTTTTTTTTGGAGGACTGACTGTGCAATCCCAAAACACAAAGGAAGATTTGGAGCAACGGCGTGTTGAACTCAGGGAAGAGATTCAGAAAATCAACAGCTTAAGGAGTTCAAATAAATTAAGGGAAAAATCGGTGCTTACGGAGGTTGAGGATCTAGACAGACAAATTCGCACTACCGAAAAGTTGATCAAAGTGACTAATCAGCAAGCTAATTTGCTAACTCGAGATATCAACACTAATACCAACAAAATTCAACAGCTTCGCAAGGAATTGGTAAAACTCAAGGAAGATTACGGCCAGATGATCGAGAAATCCTATAAGAGTAAATCCCAACAAAGCAGGATAATGTTCTTATTATCCTCAGAAAACTTTTTGCAGGCCTATAAACGGCTTCAATATATGAAACAGTACGCAAACTACAGAAAGAAGCAGGGAGATCAGATAAAGGAAGGTACGCAGGAATTACAGGTATTCAACACCAACTTATTAAAGCAAAAGAAGGAGAAGGAAAAATTAATAATCGAAAACAGGGAAACCAGGGCGCAA
>JBBRGD010000156.1:0-5534 GCA_038241065.1 Flavobacteriales bacterium | reverse complement strand
TCTTTTTAACCTCATTTCTCAAGGTGTCTATCTGGTTGGCCCATTCAAATTTTACAGCTTCAATATTATTGATAATAGGATGCGTTTTTGGCGAAGTGGTTAGCGGACTGTAAAACCAGGGATAAGGGGTAAATTGGGTGTCATTTCCACTTCCGCTGGCCAGGATAATCGGCGCCGAATAAATGTCATTTATCAATACAGGATTGATCCGAAGACCATAAGAGAAAAACAGGTCGTTTAAGTTCAAATCCCTTGGGAATGCCAAAGCTCTTCCCGTTTTATTAAAAAGACTGTCGGTTTCCATCGCTACCTTTTCAACCAGCCAAATCACTTTTCCGCCTTGCATGATATATTGGTCAAGTAAATATTTTTCTTTTTCGGTGTAAGCCTGGGTAGGTTTCGCCTCGATGATTAAATCGAAATCATTCAGATCCCTCAAAGTTTTTCCGGGATTCACGGCTGTGGAATCCAGGGTAAAAGGTGCCACAAAATAGTATTTCCGAATGTTCTGAATAAAATTGGCAATATTGGCATCCGGGAGTTCACCGTTTCCCCTCATTATCGCGATCTTTTTCTCCTTTGTTCTCACAAGTTGGCTCAGTCCATCAGCAAAGGCATATTCCAATTGTTGTACTGAATTGTTTACCCGTTCTTCATCTGTCGCGCCCAATTTATTTTTAAGCAGAGGAATTCTGACAGTCTTATTATTGAAACTGGCAATTGCCCAGGGAAAAATCAAGGTTTCACTTGTCTTTCCATTTTCCATCACGCTCACTCTGGCAGGGGTCATTCCAAGTTCATAAAATTCTTGTGCTATGGCATTGGCATCGTCACCTTCAGCCAAAGGATCTGTAAAATCAAAGCGGATATTGGGATTATAGGCTTCAAATTCTTCTAACAATTGCCTGGTTTCACTTTGAAGTCTCCTGAATTCCGGCGGAAAGTTTCCCTTTAAAAACACATCTATCACTATGGGTGATCTCACTTTGTCCATAATAGCTTTGGCAGCAGGAGAAAGTGTGAAGCGTTGGTCCTGGGTTAAATCAAACCTTTGGTGAAATATTGAGGCAAGCAGGTTGACCAGGATAAGTCCGACTATTAAGACTAAGATGTATTTATATTTAACCAACTTTTTCAAATCTTAGATTTTATTTTTATTAGTCGCGATCTTGAAATAGGTTAAAGTCAGAAATAAAATCACCAGGCTCAAAAAATAAATCAGGTCTCTGGTATCCAAAACCCCGCGGCTCATACTTTTGTAATGATAACTGATGCCCAAATATTCCATTCCATAGGCTGAATCTTTAAATAGTTCATAACCTGCTAAACCTTCAAAAGCAAAAAAGGAAATAAAGCATAAAAAAACTGCGAGTATAAATGCCGTTATCTGACTTTTTGAAAGCGAGGAAGCAAACAACCCGATAGCAGTATAACAGGAGGCGAGCAGCAAAAGCCCGAAATAGGAACCCAGAGTCGCGCCGGCATCAAAATTACCGACAGGATTGCCTAACTGATAAATGGTGAGCACATATAAAATCGAAGGCAATAAGGCAATGATTATCAATAAAAATACCCCAAGAAATTTACCCCAAACCAGATTCCACAAACCAATTGGTTTGGTAAGCAATAACTCCATGGTGCCTTGTTTTTTCTCTTCTGAAAAACTCTTCATGGTAATTGCCGGGATGAGAAAGATGAAAATCCAGGGAGCGAGATTAAAAAACGGACTTAAATCGGCAAAACCGTTATCTAAAATATTATAGGTTCCGCTAAATACAAAAAGGAAAAGTCCACATACAGTTAAAAATACGCCTATCACCAGATATCCCACCGGGGAGGAGAAAAAGGACTGAATTTCTTTTTTTAATATTGCTGTCAACCTATATTTTTATTTAAAATTCAAAGTTCAAAGTTCAAAGTTAAAAAGTTCAAAATTCAAAATTCAAAATTCTCAATAATAGTTACTCAATTCTCAATAATAGTTACTTAATACTCACTACGATTTACTCAATACTAACTAATTTATCAACGCTCCAGGCTTCAGGTTTTTGATTGAAATATATTTTGGTTTCTGCCCATACCTCCTTGAAAAGCGATGAGTTTCGGTATTTTTCCAAGGCAGCTTCATCTGTCCAGTAACTATAGGTGAAAAACTGATTCGTATTATTTTTATCACGATATAGTTCCAGGAGCATACAACCTTGAAAACCTCTGATCTTGGTTTTGTGTTTTTCAAAATTCTGTAGGAAAGTTTCTATTTTATTGGGGTCAAACCCCATTTTAACAATTCGTACAAACATATTATTCAAAATTTATGGTGATGGTATCCCTTAGTTCCAATCCAAAAAGAGTGGATGCACTGCCAACTGTATGGGGATTACTTTTATAAATAGCCAATTCAATAAACCCGGCTGAGTTAAAAATAGCCAGTTTTTTGCCGTCTTCTTCTCGTTTTTCCTTTTCAAGATTAAAATTGATCGCATCACTGTAGGTTTCAAAAACTTCCTGAAAACGTGCCCTACGGGCAGTTAGAATGAATTTTTTTCCTTTTCCTGCACTATCAAAAAGTTTTCGGGAAATATTGGTGACAATATTTCCATAATTGTCAATATATAGTACGTGCCCTATTATTTGATTTTTTTCAGAATTTAAAAATGGCTCAATTTCTTTTAAATACTTGATGTTTTCAATGGATTTCCCAATAACTTCCAGGGTTCCTCCGCGTGCAAGGTGACAGGCCACCCTTACAAAAGCTTCTAAAACCGGAAAATTGCTTTCCACAATTTTGGGTAAGTTAATATCTACAATTTTTTCTGGTTTTATTTCTGAAGCAATTAAGGAAAGTATTCCATTATTTGCGCAAATAAAATAATGGCCGTCCAACTTAACTGCGAGGTGTTTGTTTTCAGGAGTCAACTCAGAATCGATCCCAATAATATGAATGGTCCCTTTTGGGAAACATTTGTAGGCATTTTTTATAATATAAGAAGCTTCGGTAATATGAAAAGGGGAAATAGAATGCGAAATATCTACAATGCGTACATCCTTCAATTCCGAATAAATAGATCCTTTAACAGCTCCGACAAAATGATCCTTTTCTCCAAAATCGGTTGTTAAAGTGATAATAGCCATGTGCGGTTGTTAATGAATTTTTAAGGTTTTGACGCGTTAATCTATGTGAATTTGCACTGAAGGCGAAGATAAATTTATTTCATCCAAGTTCTGTCAAATTAACAGAAAAAAATCTACAATTACATTAAAAACAAAATGAGAATTTGTGTGTGGTTAAAGCAAATTTGATATCTTTAGGAAAAGAAATTAACCTTAACCTATCCTCTATTGAACGAACTGATCATTGAACTTGCCGAAATTAGTCCAAGGGAATTTTTTGGACATAAAAATGAACACATCGAACTTCTTAAAAAGTCTTTTCCCAAACTCAAGATTGTTGCCCGTGGTAGCCGTATAATGGTATATGGCGATGATGATATGCTCGAGGAATTCGACAAGCGTTTTGCAATGCTGCTGAAACATTTTGAAAAATTTAATAAGCTTGATGAAAATGTCATAGAGGGTTTGCTAAACGGCAACAAAAAGGAAGAATATTCTGCAACCGGTTTAAGTGGGGAAATTCTGGTACATGGGGTAGGAGGGAAGTTGATAAAAGCCATAACTCCCAACCAGAGAAAAATGGTTGAGATGATAAATAAAAACGATATGGTTTTTGCCATTGGTCCTGCAGGAACCGGGAAAACTTATACCAGCGTTGCCCTGGCCGTAAAAGCCTTGAAAGAAAAACAGGTCAAAAGAATTATTTTAACCAGACCAGCAGTTGAAGCAGGGGAAAATCTGGGGTTTTTACCAGGGGATTTAAAGGAAAAACTAGACCCGTATATGCAACCTTTGTACGATGCTTTACGGGATATGATCCCTCATGAAAAGTTGGATGCATATCTGGTCAAAGGGGTGATTCAAATAGCTCCATTGGCTTTCATGCGTGGAAGAACGCTTGATCACGCATTTGTAATTCTGGATGAAGGCCAAAACACTACCCATTCACAAATGAAAATGTTTTTAACCCGAATGGGAAAAAGCGCAAAATTTATGATTACCGGCGATCCCGGCCAGATTGACCTGCCCAGAAGAGTTACTTCCGGATTAAAAGAAGCCTTATTGGTGCTTAAAGATGTGAAAGGAATAGGAGTGGTTACTTTAGATGATAAGGATTTGATACGTCATCGCTTGGTGAACAGTATAATTTCGGCTTATAAAGAAATTGAGCACGCAGAGTAAAAAATTGAATCAGAAAGTGTTAGATTTGAAAAAATTTTAAGAAAATAGTTTGAACACAACTAAAACTATTTTCTTAAAACGCAAAGTGATTTTATACCATTAGTAACTTTCAGATTCGAATTTTAAATAGATTATGAAGAATACCATTACAGATACAAATTTTAATTTCTCTAGACAAATATCGGTTTATAAAGGAAAGGTCCGCGAAGTTTATAACCTTGAAGGGGATCTTTTGGTTATGATCGCTACCGACAGGCTTTCTGCCTTTGATGTGGTGATGCCAAAGGGAATTCCGTATAAAGGACAAATTTTAAATCAAATTGCCACTCAAATGATGGAGGCAACCAGTGATATAGTACCAAATTGGTTAACAGCCACCCCCGATCCCAATGTTGCGGTAGGGATAAAATGTGAACCTTTTAAGGTTGAAATGGTTATCCGCGGTTATCTTGCAGGTCACGCTGCCCGTGAATACAAAGCAGGCAAACGTTTGTTGTGCGGAGTTACAATGCCTGATGGAATGAAGGAAAACGATAAATTTCCCGAACCTATAATCACTCCGGCTACCAAAGCTGAAATGGGCGATCACGACGAGGATATTTCCAAAGAAAACATCATTAAAAGGGGAATTATATCTAAAGAAGATTATGAAATTTTGGAAGATTATACAAAAAAACTCTTTGACTTCGGTACAAAAATTTCCGCTTACCGCGGTTTGATCCTGGTAGATACCAAATATGAATTTGGTAAAACCTCCGATGGGAAAATAGTTCTGATTGATGAGATCCACACCCCGGACTCATCCCGGTATTTTTATGCCGATGGATACAAGGAGCGTCAGGATAGGGGAGAAGCGCAAAAACAACTTTCCAAAGAATTCGTTAGGCAATGGTTAATAGAACAGGGATTTCAAGGTCTTGACGGACAAAAAGTCCCGGAGATGAGTGATGATTACATACAGTCGGTTTCGGAAAGATATATTGAGTTGTATGTAAAAATAACCGGAACCAAATTTGTAAAGGCAGATGTGTCCAATATTGAAGCGCGTATTGAGAAAAATGTGCTGAATTATTTAAATGAAAGAAAATAGTCTCAGATTATTTGAGATTATAATATCGAATATAATCAATATAAAAGCGGGCTGGAAAAATGGAATCGTCTATTTCTCCGGCCCATTTTCCTCCAAGAGCTAAGTTTATAATGAGATAAAATGGTTTCTGGAACATATTTTCTCGTCCCTC
>JBBRGD010000155.1:0-5538 GCA_038241065.1 Flavobacteriales bacterium | reverse complement strand
TTTGGAACCATCAGATTTACAGGAAATGGAAATTAGGACAGCTGATATTAAAATAAAGTGATTAAGGATTTTCATGGTACGAATTCTAATTAATCAAAAAATGGAATAATATTTTGTTTTCTAATTTTGAAAGGGGCAAATATATAAGCATGGTTTGGCATTTTTTGTAACTTAGGTTACAAATCAAAATTTTATTAATTCAGGATTGGGATGATTCCTGAAATATCTTTAATATCTCAATCGGTTGATCCCTTCTTTTTGGCAACAAAATGAAGCACCAATCCATTTCCTTTACAAAAAACTCTTTTCTCCGGTTCAACTAAGATTTTGCCAAAATCTATAAATTAGAAATTGATAAAAGGAACACTTACTTTGTTTATTTCCTGGGACAGGTATCCATCCCGAACAATTTATAGAGTGGGCAAAAACTCACCAGGCTTGTGAGTATAAAAACACCTGCCAATATCATAAGAACAATTCCGAGAGTACCGGTAATTACTCCTGTAAAATAAAGTATTGCAATTCCTATAGCGATAATCAGCCTGATAATTTTGTCTGTGTTACCCATGTTTTTTTTCATGATCTTAATTTTAAGTGGTTATATGTTGAATAAATAAAACTATTGCGGTTATAATCAGAATACATAAAATGCAGATTAATAAAAGTTTAGAAATCCTATTTTTCATTTAAATATAGTTAATATCTGCGATTTTAACATCAAAAAAATTTAGTCAGTATTTTTATTTTTTTTGGATCACACACTTTTCTAGAACTACAATAAATAAATTGAAAATAGAAAAATAAACCTCATTGGATTTTGAAATCAGGAATTAACTTTTCTTCTGAAAACTGCAAAAAGTAAAATTCTGAACTGCCCCGGAAGGCGTGATATGATCTATATTTTCACAGTGAAGTTTTTGAAAGTTCTCAGCCAGCAAATCGCTAATTTCGGCAATGGAATATTGCCTGATCTCCAGTCCGCTGCATTTAATGGGACCTTTTTCAGAGAAAGTCCCCATAATTACAAATCCGCCGGGATTTATCGAATTTTCAAGTGTTTTCAAATAATTCTGAATCTGGGTTTCCTCGGTTAAAAAATGAAATGCGGCACGATCGTGCCACAGGTCGTATTTTTCTTCCGGAATGAAATTGGAAATATCGGCAGTGATCCATTTCAGGTTTTCAGCCTTTTTTCCAAACCTCAATCTCGTATGATCCAGCGCTTCTTCAGAAATATCCAGAATTGTAAGATCTGTAAATCTATCGGCTAAAAGATAATCTGCCAAATAACTCTCACCGGCACCTATATCAATAATTTTCGCATCCTTTTTCAGGTCTAATTCAGATATAAATTTTAAAGAAGTTATGGGTTTGGACTGATACCAGCTGACATCAGCAATATTTTTGGTTTGATAAATAGTTTCCCAATGTGTTTTTCTGTCCTTCATACTGTTTAAAATTTTATTTTCGGAAAAAACCTGCCCGTATTCATTTTGTAATTTTTGTATTCAGGAAATTTAAGGCTTAATAGCTTTTCTTCATAGCCGGTTTTAAAATAAAACAAGATTAACAGAAAAAATGAGATCAGAATTTTAAATCCAGAGTTTTGATAAAGTGCAAAAGAAAAAGCTAAAAGCAGAATCCCTGAATATATTGGATGCCTGATCTTCCTGAATAAACCGGTGGTGATCAATTCTGAATTTTCTTTCGGAGATGGAAAGGGAGAAAGGTTTTTATTCAGTTGAAAAAAAGAAATTAAGATAACTGCAATTCCGGCAACAATAAATGGAAGCAGAATAGATTGAATTAATTCAGGCAGTTCAAACTTCATTTTTTTCACCTCAAAAAGATAGCCTGCAAAGAGTAAAAACTGAATGCCTACATAAAGAATATCTTTAATTTTTGTTTTCATTGTTTTTTATATCTATGAACTGATCTCTTTCCAGATAATATATATCCCCATAAGCAACACAAACCATCCAAAGCCTTTTTTAAGTTTTTCTCCGTCGATGATCTTATTGAGATAAACCCCTAGAATGATGCCCGACATAGATATCCCGGTAAAAATGAGAAGGAAGATCCAATCGATCCGGATATTTCCAAGATCTCCTAAAAACCCAATTAATGAATTGATGGCAATAATAAACAAAGAGGTCCCTATGGCGGTTTTCATTGGAAGTTTGGCAAGCAAAACCAGAATGGGGATAATTATAAATCCACCACCTGCTCCTACCAATCCGGTAATTACACCTGTCAACAATCCTAAAGGGATTAGGGCTGAATAATTGACTCCTCCACTATTTGCCTTGTCTTTAAATGTTTTCTCCTTGTCCAAAATCATGGAGGCAGCTGCCGCCAACATCAGTATTGCAAAAAAGAGCATAATTGCAATATCCCTGGTAAGTGTAAAGTCCGAAAGGCTAAAGATTTCTTCGGGAATTGCCGGCACCAGGAACTTTCTGGTACTAAAAACCGATATAAATGCCGGAACCGAAAAATAAAATGCAGTTTTAAAGTCTACCCGGCCTTTTTGGAAGTTTTTAGCGGCTCCTATCAGCGATGAAAATCCCACAACAAAAAGGGAATATGCCGTTGCAGTTACCGGGTTTATGGCAAGCAGATAAACCAGTACAGGTACGGTGAGAATCGAGCCTCCGCCACCAATCAAGCCAAGCACAACACCTATGACTAAGGCTCCAATGTATCCCAAAATATCGTTTAATTCCATTTATTAAATAAAAATTTGGAGCAAAAGTAGACTTTGGCATTAAATCATACTGTAACCTTGGTTACATAGGTTAATTTACAAATTGATCACCTTAATACTGTTTCGTTGCAGTTTGATCATTCCTTCCCGTTCCAGTTTTTTCAACAATCTGGAGATCACTACCCGGGAGGTGTGCAAATCGTAAGCTATTTCCTGATGGGTAACCTGAAGAAGATCAACCTGGTTTATTTTAACTTTTTCCTGAAGGTACCGCATAAGGCGTTCGTCCATATTTAAAAAAGCGATGGTATCTATGGCATCCAGCATTTCTGTAAGTCGGGAATGGTAACTTTCAAAAATGAAATTGCGCCAGCTTTTATATTTGGCTGTCCATTCTTCCATTTTTTCCACCGGGATCATGATAAGCTTAGTATCCATTTCGGCAATAGCCCTGATTTCACTTTTGGATTGCCCCAAACAACAGGAAAGTGTCATGGCACAGGTATCGCCCCGCGAGAGAAAATAAAGCAACAACTCATCCCCTTCCTTATCTTCACGCAGAATTTTTATGGCGCCCTCCAGCAAAAGAGGCATTGATTTTACATATTCGCCAATTTCAATAATTTTTTCTCCTTCCCTAACCCTTTTCAGGGTTCCAACCTGAGCTATTTCTTCGATTAATTCTTTTTCAAAGATTCCCGAATAGAATTCGTTCAGGGATTCAATCATTCTTGAGGATTCTATCATTTTGGGTCAGTTGCTTTAGAAACTTAAAATTACAGTATTTTTTTTGATTGAGATAATTTATAAATGAGCAGAAACCGACTAAAATCCTATAATTTTTAAATAATTTAAAAAACATTAATAAAACTTTGAAAATTCTAAATAAGCTAGTTAATTTGCAGAACTATCAAGAATCGGGACGTGGTGCAGTCCGGTAGCATGCACGGCTGGGGGCCGTGTGGTCGCAGGTTCAAATCCTGTCGTCCCGACAATTACGGTATCAATTGATATCAAAAATAGTTAATCTTATGAAAATCAATGTTTTACATTTTTCTTGAAATCATAAGAATGGCTTTATTATCAAATGAAAGGTTACCTATTCGGTTACCTTATTTATTACCAGAATTTTCAATACATTGGTAATTCAATAGAATTGACTTTCGCTACGATTTGACTTTAGTAAACAAATCGATTATTCACTTAAAGCGAGATTTTATGCAGACTTCAAAGACTTTTAGTATTCACTTTTGGCTGAATTTGGCCAAGCAAAAAGATGAGTTAGCACCTATTTATGCCCGTATTACGGTTGATGGAAAACGTGCCGAGATCAGTTTAAAACGATCCACTTCGGTTACCTATTGGGATACCCGTTCCAAAAGAACAAATTGGAGAGCTTCTAATGGGAAAGCCCTTAACGTTTATTTAGATCAGGTTTACTCCGATTTATTGGAATGCCACAAACAGCTTCTGGGCGAATCTAAATACGTTACTGCCGAAGCCATCAAAAACCGGTATCTCGGGGAAGATGAACAGCAAAAAACGCTGCTTCAACTGGTTTCCTACCACAATAATAATATGGTTTCGATACTCAAGCCCGGCACGTTGAAAAATTATTTCACTACGGAACGCTATATCAAACGGTATTTCAAGAACCGATTAAAAACGAATGACATTTACCTAAAACAATTGTCTTATAAATTTATCATTGACTTTGAGCAGTTCCTACGTAACGGGAAATCCATAAATAGTTCCCAGCCCCTTAAAAACAATGGGGTTATGAAACATTTGGAGCGATTAAAAAAGATGATGAACCTTGCCCTTCGGTTGGAATGGATCGAGAAAGATCCGTTTGTAAGGTTCTCGCTAAAGTTCACAAAGTATCAACGGGCCTATTTATCCGAATCGGAACTTGAAGTTTTGGAATCCGGTCAGCTTTCAGAAGAGATACACCAAAAAACGAGAGATGTTTTTGTTTTTGCCTGTTATACGGGATTATCTTATATCGATGTAAAATTGCTTTGCGATGACCACATTGTACGAGGTATCGATGGAGATTACTGGATATTTACTAAAAGGGAAAAGAACGATCAAGCTGTGAAAGTTCCCCTTTTAGATAGAGCGCTCGATATCTTGAAAAAATATGACCAAGGTTCTGAAATCAAACAGGAAAAACTGCTGCCAGTATTTTCAAATCAAAAAATCAATAAATATTTGAAAGAAGTAGCTACAATCCTAAAAATCAATAAAAAGCTTTCCTTCCACGCGGCCAGACATACCTTTGCAACTACCGTTACACTCTCCAATGGTGTGCCCATTGAGACAGTTTCAAAACTACTCGGTCATACGAAGCTTTCCACAACGCAAATTTATGCTAGGGTCCTTGAGCAAAAGGTATCATCGGATATGCGTTCCTTAAGAAGTAAATTAAACATGAAGGAAAAAGCTGAAACAAGGGTGCATTATCAATAAATAGATTTGGAAAATACCTTTTAGTCCAAACAATATAAAAACTTTTATTTTGGTAGAGTCTGGCAATCAAAGATGTACAGAAGCATTTACTTAAATTGTTTTGTCTCTCATTAATCCTTAATATTAAAAAGTCAAAGACGTTTAGCTTATAACCCGAAGGTCGCTGGTTCGAGTCCAGTTCCCTACACTAGGAAAGACAAGGCTTCACAGAAATGTGAGGCCTTTTTTTATTCGGTATAGTACAGAATAAAGCCATTTTTGGGTGCTATATTTTAATTGATATCAATTACTTTTATTCGATATCAAATCCTGTTAAATAAAACGGACCTTTTATTTCCAATTCCCTTTTTCAAAATATC